>NZ_JBSFJV010000039.1:0-69820 GCF_053598235.1 Kitasatospora sp. NPDC001159 | reverse complement strand
CCCACGCGGACGGGTCCCCGGACTCCACCTGCCAGGCCGTGTTCGACGCGCTGGTCCCACCAAGCCCGAGCGACGACATCGCCCTCCTCATCGCCACGCCCGTTCTGCCCGTGGTGGTGTCAGGCGGTGGCCCGCGCCGGGGCGGCCTGCTCGCCGTCGGCCGCGAACTCGCCCAGCACGAAGCTCTCGTCCACCTGGGTCGCCAGGTCGATGCCGACCTTGGCGTTGGCCCAACTCTCCGCGTTGCGCCGGTGGAAGAGCACCGCCTGCTCGGTGTACCGGTGCGCGTCGCGCCGCCCGTACGCCGCCTCGGCCTCGGTCCGCAGCTGCTCCAGCACCGCCCGGTTGGCCGGCTCCAGCGACTTCAGCGGCGGTTCGGCGCCCTGCTCCAGGCGGCGCACCCAGTCCGACTGTCCGAAGGTGGTGAACAGGTCGTCGCCGACCTCTCGGCGCAGGAACGCCAGGTCGTCCGGGCCCTGCACTTTGTTGCCGATCACCCGCAGCTGCACGCCGAAGTCCCGGGCGTAGTCCCGGTACTGGCGGTAGACCGAGACGCCCTTGCGGGTCGGCTCGGCCACCAGGAAGGTCAGGTCGAAGCGGGTGAACAGGCCGGAGGCGAAGGAGTCGGAGCCCGCGGTCATGTCGGTGACCAGGTAGTCGTCCGGGCCGTCCACCAGGTGGTTGAGCAGCAGCTCCACCGCGCCGACCTTGGAGTGGTAGCAGGCCACCCCGAGGTCCTCCTCGGCGAACGCCCCGGTCGCCAGCAGCCGGACCGAGCCCTCGTCCAGTGCGATCGGCCGGGCGCAGGCGGCGTAGACCGGGTTCTCCTCGACGATCCGCAGCAGGCGCGAACCGCGGCCGGGCGGCGTGGTTTTGATCATCTCGTCGGCTGAGCGGATCAACGGGTTGCAGCCGCGCAGGTACTCCTTGATCTGCGGCAGGTGAGCGCCGAGCGAGGGCAGTTCGGAGGCCTGAGCATCCGTCAGTCCAAGGGCGGGGCCCAAGTGCTGGTTGATGTCGGCGTCAACGGCGATGACCGGCCGGCCGATGGCGGCCAGGTGGCGGATGAACAGTGCGGACAGCGTGGTCTTCCCGCTGCCGCCCTTGCCGACGAAGGCGATCTTCATCTGGGGCTCCGGCTCTCGCTCTGGGCCCTGGGGGCGGGCCGCGTGCTCAGGGGGCGCGCGTGTGGGGGCGCACCTAACTGGAAATCGTTATCGTCTCCGATAGTGGCCATGCTAGCCGGGGCTTGGGCCCAGTCGGGGGAGGGAAGTGAGGATTGCCTCTAACGGGTGATGCGGGGTTGCTGTTCCGGGATGGGCGGCCTGTTCATTACTCTCGGGTAGGTGAGCACTGGAACAGATCCCCTCGCCCCGCTGGCCCAGCTCCCCGGGGTGCCCGACGCGGTCGCCGAGGTGCGCAAGGCCGTCGACCGGCTCTATGGCCACCGGGTGATGCGTCGCCGCGCGGCCGAGGTCACCTCCGAGTCCGCGCTGCGCGGCGCCCGTGCGTCGGCGGCCGTGGCCGGTGCCGACTGGCCGCTGGAGGAGGTCCGGCGCCGCACCGACTTCGGCGCGGACGCCGAGGCCCGGACGGTCGGCGCGGCCCTGCGGATCGCCGCCGAGGCCGGCCAGCTGCTGAGCGTCTGGCGGCACTCGCCGCTGCAGGTGCTGGCCCGGCTCCACCTGCTCGCGGTCGGCGACGCCGACCCGGCCGCCGGTCGGCCGCGGCGGGCGGGGGAGGCCGCCGAGGAGCTCTTCCCGTTGGAACTCAAGCCGGTGGAGAGTGTCGAGGTCGACGCTGCGGTCGGGCCGCTGCCCGTGCTGCCGCCGGCGCCGGACGCGGAGGAGGTCGCGGCCCGGCTGGACCAGCTCTCCCGGCTGCTGGTGGCCCGCGCAGAGGGCCACGGCGTGGGGACCCCGGCCTTGGTGGTCGCCTCGGTGGTGCACGGCGAACTCCTCGCCCTGCGGCCGTTCAGTGCCCACAACGGAGTGATCGCGCGGGCCGCCCAGCGGATCGTGCTGATCGCCGAGGGGCTCGACCCGAAGTCGATCTGCCCGGCCGAGGTCGGCCTGGCGGAGCTGGGCACCGACGCCTACCGGCGGGCCCTCGCGGGCTACCTGGCGGGCACGCCCGAGGGGATGGCGGCCTGGATCGCCCACTGCGGGCGGGCGTTGCGGCTCGGTGTACGGGAGAGCACCGCGGTCTGTGAGGCGATGCAGCGCGGCATGGTCTGAGCGGACGCGCCGGACGCGGCCAGCCCGGCTGGGAACAGCACGGCCGCGGACACGGAGATGCGGCGGCACCTGATCCTGCTGGGTGCCGCCGCTGGTGCAGATACCGGGTGACCAAGCATGCACCGGAAGTGCCGATCAGACGGGGATCCTGCCCGTTCGTCTGGTCCGGCGGCCCGACAGCGGGTCGGCTGCATGTGGGTGCCCGGTTATCTGTACACGCGGTCCGTGGGGCCTGAACTGCGTTGTCGGTTTGACCTCTTCGGGTCCTGACCGGGTCTCGCGGGCCGTGCTTCATTTGTATCGCGTTTCGGCCGAAAGGGGAACCCGAAACGAGAAGTCTGTGCCGATTGCCCGTTTTGGTGGGCTTCCTTGCCTCTGCGCGGCCTCAGGCCGTGGGGCGGCGCCGGCGGGCCAGGTGCCAGATCACCCCGGCGGTCACGAGGGCCGTCCCGACCGCCACCGCGGTCAGCACTGAACCGCTCGGCGCGGAGAACTCGGGCAGCCGCCGCCGCAGTTCCACCGGTCGGTCGAAGACCAGCACCGGCCACTCCCGGGCCTGCGCCTCTTTGCGCAGCGCGCGGTCAGGGTTGACGGCCGAGGGGTGGCCGACCGCCTCCAGTAGCGGCAGGTCGGTCGAGGAATCGCTGTAGGCGTACGACGCGGCCAGGTCGTAGCCCTCCGACGTGGCCAACTCCCGGATCGCGGCGGCCTTGTTTTCGGCGTAGGCGTAGTACTCGATCTCGCCGGTGTAGCAGCCGTCCTCGACCTTGAGCCGGGTGGCGATCACGTGGTCCGCGCCGAGCAGCTCGCCGATCGGCTCGACCACCTCGGAACCGGAGCTGCTGACGATCACCACGTCCCGGCCGGCCGCGTGGTGCTGCTCGATCAGCGAGGCTGCCTCGTCGTAGATGATCGGGTCGATCAGGTTGTGCAGGGTCTCCGCGACGATCTCGCGGACCTGCTGGACGTTCCAACCCCGGGTGAGTGCGGAGAGGTACTCGCGCATCTTCTCCATCTGGTCGTGGTCCGCTCCGCCGACCAGGAAGACGAACTGCGCGTACGCGCTGCGCAGTACGGCCCGACGGTTGATCAGGCCGCCCTGGTAGAACGGGCGGCTGAAGGCCAGCGCGCTCGACTTGGCGATGATGGTCTTGTCGAGGTCGAAGAAGGCGGCCGTGCGCAGCTCGCTGGGCCAGGGGCCGGCGGGTGTGCTCCGCTCCCCGGGCCCGATGGTGTCGCCCTGGGACTCGTCGGCGTGGTCGTCGGCGTTCTCGGTGGTGTCCACGGGAACCGAGGATAGAGGGAGCCGCAAAACACCCCGCCATTCGGCGTACTCGTGGGCGTGCGGGTTTGTGTTTCTGGCCGCTCGGGTACACCATGGAAGTCACGGATCGTTCGCGACCGTGCTAACCCGGTCCGGCTCCTCCCCCCCGAGTCGGGCTGTGGATAGACGACCCCCGCTCTCCCCCCCGGCGGGGGTCGTCGCACGTCCGGGGCCATTTTCAGGGCTTGAAAGCCCTTCGCGGTGGCTTCGGCGACCGCCCCGTCGGCGGTGTACAGGGGGTGTCGACAGCTCGGCCTGTCCACCACCTTTCGTCACTCTGTGTTGCCGTTTGCTCATGGCTCGCACGGCTCACGCGGCTGGTTCCTATCGCCCCGACCGGCCCGTCGCGACGGGCCGCGCGGGAGGCGGTGAGGAGGTGTCGGGAGCGTGTTCGACCGGGGTGCGGTGAGTGGCCGGTTCATCTCCGTGGCCCCCTTTCGTCAATTCTTCGCCGATTAGCCCCCCGCCCGGGTGAACGTTTTCATCCACAACCCACGAGTTATCCACAGGCAATCGGAACGTGGATGACGTAATCCGGATCTCCCCCCCACCGTGATGGTCGGCGGCGGTCGCCGGGCAGGGCCTCATCCCCTTCCTCTCCGGAGGTCTGCCGGGCGACCGTCCGCCGGAACCGTCCGACGCGCGTCCCGACCGCCCCTGGTGGCTGGCGACGCAGAGGGGAGAACACCATGTCGACGCCGATCGCCGACCACCTCACCGCCGAGGGTCCCGCGGATGCCGGGCCGCTCGTCGTCACCGAGGACGAGGGCCTGGCCGAGCACCTGCTGCGGCTCTGCGCGGCGGCGGGCACCGAGCCGCGACTGATCCGCGGCGCGCCGCCGACGCGCGAGCTGTGGGAGGGCGCCCCGCTGGTGCTGGTCGGGGACGACCAGGCGGAGCGCTGCGCCGGACTGGGCAGGCGCGGCGGGGTGCTGCTGCTCGGGCTGGACCTGGACGACCCCGGCGTGTGGGTCAGAGCGGTCCAACTCGGCGCCGAGCACGTGCTGTTCCTGCCCGACGCCGAGGCCTGGCTGCTCGACCGGATCGCCGACGCGGCCGAGGGCGTCGGCTCCCCGGCGGTCACTGTCGCCGTGCTCGGCGGCCGCGGCGGGGCCGGGGCCTCCACGCTGGCCTGCGCCCTCGCGGTCACGGCCGCGCGCACGGGCCGACGGACCATACTCATCGACGGCGATCCGTTGGGCGGGGGACTGGACATCCTGCTCGGCGGAGAGACGGCCCGCGGGCTGCGCTGGCCCGACCTGGCCGGCTCACGCGGGCGGGTCAGCGGGGCCGAGCTGGCCCGGGCGTTGCCGGCCCTCAAGCGGCTCTCCGCGCTGTCCTGCCTGTCCTGGGACCGCGGCGACACCCTGACGGTGCCACCGGAGGCCATGCGCAGCGTGCTGGCCGCCTCCCGGCGGCGCGGCGGGCTGGTGGTGGTCGATGTGCCGCGCCATCTCGACGCGGCCGCCGGGCAGGCGCTGGAGCAGTCCGACCTGGCGCTGCTGGTGGTCCCGGCCGAGCTGCGGGCGGTGGCGGCCGCCGACCGGGTCGCGGCGGCGGCCCGGATGCGGCTCGCGGATGTCCGGACCGTGGTGCGGCCGGTGCGGGCCGGCGGGCTCCCGGCGCATCGGATCGCCCGCGGGCTCCGGCTGGAGCTGGCCGGGGAGTTGGAACCCGAACCGGGCCTGGCCGAGGACGTCGAGAAGGGCGTCCCGCCCGGCATCCGGGAGAGCGGTCCGCTCGCGCGCTTCTGCGCGACCTTCCTGAACGAGGTGCTGCCGCCGGTGCCGGCGGTCGGAGGAGGTGTGTACTGATGGTTCGTCTGCGCAGAACAGGCCCTCGGAGCGGTGCCCCGGGCCAGGGCGACGGTGCGCGGGAGCACCGGCCGCTCAGGAGCGTGCCGCCGCCCGGCGGGCCGCCGCAGGCCGAGCACGGGCCCTGCCCGTACGGCCGGACGGCCCGCGAGGAGCGGACGGCGGAGCTGGTGGACGCGGTGCGGCTGCGGCTGGCCGAGTCGGGGGCGGCTCCGACGGCGGGCTCCGTTGCGGCCGTGCTGCGGGCCAACCGGCCTCCGCTCGGCGGGGACGAGGTGCTGGACACTGTGCGTTCGCTGCGCGCCGAACTGGTGGGTGCGGGCCCGCTGGACCGGCTGCTGGCGGCGCCTGAGGTCACCGACGTGCTGGTGAACGGTCCGGACGAGGTGTGGGTCGACCGTGGCGGCGGCCTGCACCGAGCCACCGGAGTCCGGTTCGCCGACGCCGAGGCGGTGCGGCGGCTGGCCCACCGGCTGGCCACCGCGGCCGGGCGGCGCCTGGACGACGCACGACCCTGGGTGGACGCCCGCCTGCCGGACGGCACCAGGCTGCACGCGGTGCTGCCGCCGATCGCGGCCGGCTGCACCCACATCTCGCTGCGGGTCTGCCGGCCCCGGCCGTTCACGCTCGACGAGTTGGTGGCGGGCGGGTCGCTGCCGCCGGAAGGTGCCGACCTGTTGGCCGGCATCGTGCGGGCGCGGTTGTCGCTGCTGGTCTCCGGTGGGACGGGCTCGGGCAAGACCACGTTGCTCGCGGCCTTGCTCGGCCTGGTCGGGCCGGAGGAACGGATCGTCGTCGCCGAGGACTCCGCCGAGCTGCGACCGGCCCACCCGCACGTGGTCCGGCTGCAGAGTCGGCCGCCCAATCAGGAGGGCCTGGGCGAGTTCACCCTGCGGGACCTCGTCCGGCAGGCGCTGCGGATGCGGCCCGACCGACTGGTGATCGGCGAGGTGCGCGGGGCCGAGGTGTCGGATCTGCTGGCCGCGCTCAACACCGGGCACGAGGGCGGCTGCGGCACGGTCCACGCCAACACGGCTGGGGACGTGCCGGTCCGGCTGGAGGCGCTGGGCTCGCTCGCCGGACTCGACCGGCCGGCGCTGCACAGCCAACTCCGGGCCGCGCTGGACGTGGTGGTGCACCTGCTCAGGGATCCGGGCTCGGGGCGGCGCCGGGTGGCGGAGATCCACACGCTGGCCGGGGATCGCGACGGGCTGGCCGTGACCACCCCGGCGGTGGCCTTCCCGGCGACGGGCGGCCTGGTGCCCGGCGCGGGCTGGGAACGGCTCGTCGGGCTGCTGGCGGCGCGCGGGGTGGCGCTCGGAGTGCCGCCCGAGGCGGGGCCGTTGTGAGCGCGGTGGCGATGGCGGCGAGGGCGGTAGCCGTGGCGTCGGCCGGCCGGGCGGCGCGGGAGCTGCACTTGGTGGAGCTCGGGTTCGCGGTGCTGCTGAGCGGGTGTGCGGTGGCCGCGGTGGCGCTACTCGGGACATGCGGCAGGAAGGGGCGATGACGTGGAGGGTGGTGGTGTGATGCAGGGTCAACTGACGCTCTGCTGGACGGCAGTGCTGTGCCTGCTGGCCGTCGCTGCGTGGAGGGCCCTGCAGGAGCAGCTGCCGGGTGGGCGGCGCTCCAGGCTGGTGCTGGCGGGCAGTGGGCCTCCGGTGCGGGGGCCGGGGCCGGAGACGGCGGGGCGTGTGAGGGGTCGGCTCCCGGACCTGCTGGCGCCCGAACTGCTGCTCCTGCCGATGGGGTTGGTCGCCGGGCAGACCGCCTCCTCGCCGGTACCGGTGCTCGCGGCCGTGCTGGCCGTCCTGCCGCTGCGAAGGTGGCGGCTGCGGCGGCGCCTGGCCGTGGAGGCCGGGCGGCGGGCCGGGGCCGTGGTGGAGCTCTGCGCCGCGCTGGCAGGGGAGTTGCGCAGTGGCTCGACACCGGAGCAGGCGTTGCACCTGGTCACGGCCCGGCTCGCCGCGGACCCGGAAGGGCTGCGCCGGCTCGGCGAGGAGCCGGTGGCCCGGCTGGCGGCGGGTCGCTACGGCGGGGACGTTCCGGCCGCCTTCCAGCTGCTGGCCGAACTGCCGGGCGGCAGCGGGGCGGCGGCCGTCGCGGCCTGCTGGCGGGTCGCCGCCGACGGCGGGTCGGGGCTGGCCGCCGCACTGGACCGGGTCGCGGAGGCGCTGCGCGGCGAGCGGGCGCTGGCGGAGGAGATCGCCGGGGAACTGGCCGGGCCGCGGACGACGATCGCGGTCCTGGCCGCTCTGCCGGGCGCGGGGCTGCTGCTGGGCGCCGCGCTCGGGGCCCGTCCGCTGGACGTCCTGCTGCACACGTCGGCCGGACTGGGCTGCCTCGTGGCGGGGGCGGTCCTGGAGGGGCTGGGCGTGCTCTGGACGGCCCGCATCGTCCGGGCGGCGGCCCGGGGAGCGCTGGAGCCGCCTCGGAGGCCAGGCGGCGGATTCGAGGGAGCCGCTCCCACGCGCCGCGCGGGCGGTGGTCCACGCCGAGGGCTGAGGTGGGCGCGGGCGCTCAGCGGCGGAGCGGAGGCGGGGTGATGCGGGGCGCCGAGTGGGCGGTGGCCGGGCTCCCGGTGGCGGTAATGGTGGCGGCGGCCGCGGTGGGGCTGGCGCGGGGAAGGGCCAGGCGGCGGGCGTACGCCTGGGAACGGGAGCGGGAGGAGGTGCGGAAGCGAACCGGGCCGATGGTTCCGGACGTGCCGAGGGCTCCGGACGTTGGGCGCTGGCGGCGCGTGGCGACGGCGGCCGTCGCCGGGCTCGCGGTGGCGGTGTTGCTCGGTGGCCCCACCGGGGCGGTCGTCGGGGTGCTGGCGGCGGTGGGCGTCCACAGGTGGTCGGCCCGGGCGCGGTCGCCGACGGATCGCCGGCTGGCGGCGGAGGAGGAGCTGCTCACCAGGCAACTCCCCCTGGGTGCGGAGCTGCTGGCGGCCTGCCTCGGGTCGGCCGCGCTGCCCTCGGCGGCGGTGTCGGCGGTGGGCCGGAGCGTGGGCGCGCCGCTGGGGCCGCGGCTGATGGCGATCGGGGCCGAACTGGCCCTGGGCGCCCCGCCGGAGCTGTGCTGGACCCGGCTGGGCGAACAACACCCCTCGCTGGCCCCGCTGGCGCGCTGCCTGGTCCGGACGAGCCTCGGCGGGGCTCCCGCGGCCGGTCCGCTGATCGGGCTGGCCCAGGCGCAGCGGACGGCCGCCGCCCGCGCGGCCCACGCGCGGGTCCGTCGGGCCGCGGTGCTCGCCACCGCGCCGCTGGGGCTCTGCTTCCTCCCCGCCTTCGTCCTGATCGGGGTGGCGCCGGTCGTGATCGGCCTCACCAGCCGTTTCGCCCAAGCCATGTGAATGAACGTCGGCTCCGGACCCGCCGGGGTCGCGGAAGAGATCGGACAGGAGACATCGATGACCGCAGTGATCGCGATCAGGCCCGGCACCGGGCGCCCGCTCCGGCAATTGCTGGGGGCGTGGCGACGGAAGAGCCGTTGGGCGGCCGGCCGGGCGCGTTGGCTGGCCCGGCGCCGGGGCCGGTCGGACGCCGGGATGACGACGGCCGAGTACGCCGTCGGCACGCTGGGCGCCTGCGCCCTCGCCGCCGGGCTGTACAAGGTGGTGACCAGCGCGACCATCACCGGGGCGCTGACCGAGATGCTGGAACGCGCGCTCCATGCCGCGTAGGGCGGCGCGCGGCGGGGCTCGGCCGTGGCCGCTGCGGCCGGGCCGGCGTGGCGACGGCGGCTTCGCCACGGCCGAGACGGCGGTGGCCCTGCCCGCGCTCGTCCTGCTCGCGGCGATGCTGATCTGGGGAGTGCTCGCGGCGGCCGCGCAGATCCACTGCGTGGACGCGGCCCGGATCGGCGCCAGGGCGGCCGCGCGCGGCGAGACGGACGCCGCCGAACGCGCCCGGGCGGCCGCCCCGCCGGGGGCGGAAGTCCGGCTGGCGGTCGCGACGGACACGGTGCGGGTCGACGTGGACGCGCCGTGTGCGGCGCCCGGGAGGCTCGGCGGTCTGCTCGCGGTGCGGCTCGGTGCGCGGGCCGTGGCGGCGCGGGAGGACGTGTTGGGTAGTGCCACGGGAGGAGGTGGTGGTGCGTGGCCCTCCTGAGTGGCCTGCGGCGGGCGGCGGAGCGGCTGGCGCGAGCCCGTATGGATCGGGCCGCCTCGGCCGGCGGGTACGGGCCGGACGCGGGCTCGGCGACGGTGTGGCTGCTCGCTCTGGCGATGCTGGGCACGGCGGTGTTCGCCGCGACGATCGCGGTCGGTGCGGTGGTCGCCGCCCGGCACCGGGCCGAGTCGGCCGCCGACTTGGCGGCCCTCGCCGCGGCGGACCGGCTGCTGCTGGAGGCGGACGGCGGCTGCGGTCGGGCCGCCGGGATCGCCGCCGCGCAGGGCGCCGCGCTGGTGTCCTGCTCGGTGGACCAGTCGGCGGACGCTGTCGAGGTGGTCGCCGAGGTGCCGGTCGGCGGGCTCCCGGTGCGCCTGCCGGTCGGTCCGGCGCGGGCGAGGGCCCGGGCGGGACCGGTACGGGCTCCGGTCACCGCCGCCGAGGACGGCCTCGGCGGGGCCCCGGGCGGCGCGGCGGCGGCCTCATGAACCGCTCGGTGTCGCACCTTCCGGGCCCGGCCCGGACTCCGCGTCAGGCGCCCCGTCCAGCAGGACGTCCAGCAGCAGGACGGCGGCCGCCTTGTCCAGCGGGTCGTTCCCGTTGCCGCACTTGGGCGACTGGACGCAGGACGGGCAGCCGCGCTCGCACTCGCAGGAGGCGATCGCCGCCCGGGTGGCGGTCAGCCACTCGACGGCCCGCTGGAAGCCGCGTTCGGCGAAGCCGGCCCCGCCCGGGTGGCCGTCGTAGACGAACACGGTGGGCAGCCCGGTGTCCGGGTGCAGCGGGACGGAGACGCCGCCGATGTCCCACCGGTCGCACGTGGCGAACAGCGGCAGCAGGCCGATCGAGGCGTGCTCGGCGGCGTGTGCGGCGCCGGGCAACTGGTCGAGCGGGAGGTCCGCGTCGAGCAGCTGGTCCTCGGTGACGGACCACCAGACCGCGCGGGTGCGCAGGGTGCGGGGCGGGAGGTCGAGCTTGCTCTCACCCATGATCTCCCCGGTGGAGATCCGCTTCCGGAGGTAGCCGACCACCTGGTTGACCACCTCCACCGAGCCGAAGCTGAGTCGGCCCTCGCCCCAGGGGACGGTGGTGTCTGTGTCGAGGACGGAGATGGAGGTGATGTCGCGGGCGGCCGTGGTGTACGGCGGATCGGCCGGTTCGACCAGGGCGACCGAGTTCTCCAGGTCGAGCTCCCGGACCAGGTAGGTGCGGCCCTGGTGGAGGTGGACGGCTCCGGTGTGGACGGTGGTGTGGGCCGCCGCGGCGTCCACCGTGCCGAGCAGGCGGCCGGTGTCGGCCTCGACGATCTGCACCGGGCTGCCGCCGCTGCCGCGCAGGTCGACGGCGTCGGCGGCGCGCTCCCGGCGGGTCCAGTACCAGGAGCCGTCGGCTCGCCGGCGCAGCAGGCCGCGCCGCTCCAGCACCGGCAGCAGCGGCGCGGTGGAGGGCCCGAACAGCTCCAGGTCCGCGTCGGTCAGCGGGAGCTCGGCGGCGGCCGCGCACAGGTGCGGGGCGAGCACGTGCGGGTTGTCGGGGTCGAGCACGGTGGCCTCGACCGGCGCTGCGAACAGCGCCTCCGGGTGGTGCACCAGGTAGGTGTCCAGTGGGTCGTCCCGGGCGATCAGGACGGCCAGCGCGCCCTGGGCCTCGCGACCCGCCCGGCCCGCCTGCTGCCACAGCGAGGCCCGGGTGCCGGGGTAGCCAGCCATCAGGACGGCGTCGAGGCCGGAGATGTCGACGCCGAGTTCGAGAGCGGAGGTGGCGGCGAGTCCGAGCAGCCGCCCGGAGTGCAGAGCGCGCTCCAGGGCTCGGCGTTCGTCGGCGAGGTAGCCGCCGCGGTAGGCGGCCACCCGGTCGGCGAGCGGCCGGCCGAGCTGGTCCTGGGCCTGGAGGGCGACGAGTTCGGCGGCGCGGCGGGAGCGGACGAACACGACGGTCCGGGTCTGCTGTTCGACCAGGTCGGTCAGCAGGTGGGCGGCCTCGGCGGTGGCGGTACGGCGCACCGGCGCGCCGTGCTCGCCGACGTTCTCGGTCAGCGGCGGCTCCCAGAGGCCGAAGACCATCGGCCCGCGCGGCGAGGCGTCCTCGGTCACGGCCACGGCGGGCAGGCCGGTCAGGCGCCGGGCGGTCGCGGCCGGGTCGGCGGTGGTGGCGGAGGCGAGCAGGAAGGTGGGTGACGAACCGTAGCGGGCGCAGATCCGGCGCAGCCGCCGCAGCACCTGGGCGACGTGCGAGCCGAACACGCCCCGGTAGCTGTGGCACTCGTCGACGACCACGTAGCGCAGCACCTTGAGGAAGGAGGACCAGCGGGCGTGCGCGGGCAGGATGCCCCGGTGCAGCATGTCCGGGTTGGTGAGCACGTAGGAGGCGTACTGGCGGACCCACTCGCGCTCCTCGGGCGGAGTGTCGCCGTCGTACAGGGCGGCCCGGACCCTCGGCGGGGCGAGTTCGGCGGCGCGCCGACGCTGGTCGGCGGCGAGCGCCTTGGTCGGGGCCAGGTAGAGCGCGGTGGCGCCGCGGCCGTTGCGGGCCTCGGTGCCCTCCAGCAGATCGCTGAGCACCGGCGCAAGATAGCCCAGCGACTTGCCCGAGGCGGTGCCTGTGGCGATCACCACAGTCTGGCCGCTTTTGGCCAGGTTCATCGCTTCTGCCTGGTGCGCCCAGGGCCGCTCCACCCCGACGGCACGAGCCGAGGCCACGATCTCCTCCCGGATCGACTCGGGCCACGGCGAATAACGCGCAGGTCGGGCGGGAAGGTGCTCCGTATGGGTGAGCCGGTCGGACCGCCCCCGGCTGGTGGAAAGGGTCGTGAGCAGTGCCTCGGGCAGGCTGTGTCGGGGCGGCATGAGGACCCAGTGTGTCACCGGCGTGACGCAGAATCGTCGTAAGCCATCGTGCGGGCATGGTCGCAGGTGGTTGAATGTGGCCGTGACGGCCGTACGGCCGTGGGTCGCAGCGCTGAGGCTTGCCACGCGTTGGCTTGGCGCGCCCGGGCTCGCGACATGCGGTCGCGGCCGTCCGGCCGAGGATCGCACATGACGTAGCAAGGCAAGGTGCTGGAGGTTCCGTGGACCTGTCCCTGTCGACCCGTGCAGTCGGCGATCGTACGGTCGTCGAGGTTGGCGGCGAGATCGATGTGTACACCGCCCCGAAGCTGCGGGAGCAGCTGGTCGAGCTCGTCAACGACGGCAAGTACCACCTCGTCGTCGATATGGAAGGCGTTGACTTCCTCGACTCGACCGGTCTGGGTGTTCTGGTCGGCGGTCTGAAGCGGGTGCGCGCCCACGAGGGCTCGCTGCGCCTCGTCTGCAACCAGGAGCGCATCCTCAAGATTTTCCGGATCACCGGCCTGACCAAGGTCTTCCCGATCCACACCTCGGTGGACGACGCGGTCGCCGCGACCGACTGACGCGTCCGGGCCAGTCCCCGCGGCCGGCCCGCCCGTTCCATGCGTCCGGGACGCCGGGGCCCGTGAGGCCCCGGTGCTTCCCGGCCGCTCAGGGGCCGGTTCGGCCGGCCCGTTGGGGCCGTACCTCCGGCCCCCGTCGGAGCACCCCGAGGGGGAGAGATGGCAACCGTCGAACTTCGATTCAGCGCGCTTCCCGAGCACGTGCGGACGGCCCGACTGGTCGCCGCGGCCGTCGCCAGACGGGCCGGGGTCGACGAGTCGGTGCTCGACGAGGTACGGCTCGCGGTCGGCGAGGCGTGCTCCCGTGCGGTCGGTCTGCACCAGCGTGGTGGCATCGGCGGCACGGTCCGGGTCGCGCTGACCGATCAGGAGAAGCGTTTCCTCATCGAGGTCGAGGACGAAGCCGGCCCCGCCGCCGGTGCCGACGAGGGCGGCGACCCGGACGAGGACACCCTGGGCCTCGCCGTGATCACCGGCCTGGTCGAGGATCTGGAGGTCGCCGACGGCACCGGTGGTGGCGTGATCCGGATGAGCTGGCCGGTCTCGATCTCCTCCGTCGCGGTCTGAGAACCCGCGCCGTCCGTACCGGCCCGGGTGCAGGAACCCCAAGTTCCGGGACCCGGCTTCCGGGATTCCGGCTTCCGGGGATCCCGACTCCCGGGATCCCGCTGGCAAATTGTTGATCCTGGCGGTTCGCTGCTTCCGGCACGACCGGGTCCGATCGTCGATCGGACCTGTCGCGGAACAGGAACCGCATGCGGATTCGCATCCTGTGGCCGGCCGGTCAGGCCGCCGCCACGCTGCGGGCCACGCCCACCACCGAGGTGTTCTGGGCCGAGCTGCCGATCGTGTCGACGACCAGCACCTGGGGCGGGAGGTCTACTTCGGCACGCCTGTCAGCGTGCCGGGCGAGGACGCTGCCCGGCAGGTGGTCGGGCCGGGCACGGTCGCGTTCCGGACCGACGGCGACAGCGCTGCCCTACGAGCCGACGCCGATCTCGCCTGCCGGCGAATGCCCGACTGGCCAGCCCCTGCAACGTCCTCGGAGCGCTGGACGGGGACGCCCGGGTGCTGCGCACCGTCCGGCCGGGCGACCCGATCCGGGTCGAGCGGGCCTGAGCGGTGGCCGGCGGCCGACCGGGAGCTGAGCAGCCGGGAACCAGGGCTCGGGTGACGGCCGTGTAGGTTCGACGACCGAAGACGACCGAAACCGAAAGGCTTCTCCCGGTGAACAAGCGACTGCTGGCCGTACCCGCCCTCGGCGTGCTGCTCGCGTTCGGCGCCGTCGGCTGCGGCGGCAACGACAACAGCAAGCAGCTGGAGTCCTGGGCGTCGAACGTCTGCGGCGCCGCCAAGGACCCGATCGCCCAGGCGCAGTCCGCGCTCGCCGACACCGGCCAGGTGAAGACCGGCGAGTCCCCGGCCGACCTGCAGAAGCGGCTCTCGACGGACATCGGGCGGCTGGCCAAGACCAACCAGGACATCGCGGCCGCCATCGACGCGGCCGGCGCGCCCAAGGTGGCCGACGGCGCGACCCTGCAGAAGGACACCGTCGACGAGCTGAAGAAGGCGTCCGACGGCTACCTGGACGTCCAGAAGAAGCTGGACGCGCTGCCCAACAACGACCAGGCGAAGTTCGCGGACGGGCTGCGCAGCGTAGCCGACCAGGTGCAGCAGCTGGCCTCGCTGTCGACCCAGGCGCAGAGCAAGCTGCAGCGCGGCGAACTCGGTGCGGCGATGGCCAAGCAGGAGGGCTGCAAGCCCAGCCAGACCACCCCGAACGCGGGTGCGAGCGGCAGTGCCGGCGGCTCCCCGGCCGCCGGGGGCGCGAGCGGGACCCCGAGCGCCGGAGCGTCTGCCACGACCGGCGCCCCCAGCGGCACTCCCACGCCCGGTGCGACGGGCAGCGCGAGCCCGGCGGCCACCCCCTCCGCGGGCGCCGCCACCACTCCGGCGTCCACCCCGTCGGCCCCGGCCCCCAGCGCGAGCTGATCGAGGACGGCGACCAGAGGACGGCAGCCAGAGGACGGGGACGGAGGACGGGAACCAAGGGGAGCAGTAGCCGCCGGGGCCGCTCGTAGGAGCGACCCCGGCTGCTGCCTGTGCGGGCCGGTTGCTGCCGGGCGGGGCGGCCTGGTCCGTCTCGGTGGTGCCGGGATCGACGCGCCGGTTCGAGCGGCGAGACGCTCCGCCGGAGGCAGGGGTGCGGGCTCGGGCGGTTGCGCCCCGGGCGGGTTCCGGTGGGCGGGCGTCGGCCGCCCTCGGGTGGGCTGGTGGGGCGGGGGCGGGGTGGGGCGGGGGACAATGGCAGGGTGATCAGTAGCCCCGTTCTCGACCCGACCCGTCTGGCCAAGCTGCGTGAGGCGCTGCTGGCCGCGTCCTTCACCGCCGATGGCTGCCTGGACCTCTTGGGGCCCACCGGCTACGCGGCGTTGGCCCGTAGCGAGGCGGTCCCGGCGCTGCGTGCGACGCGGGGTGGCAGCCCGCTGGAGACCCTGGTGCGGCTGTTCCTGCTGCAGCAGCCAGTGCCGTACAGGGCGGCGGCCGCCGCGCTGCCGGTGGAGGACTGCCTGGCGGATGGCTGGCTGCGGTCCGACGGGGATCTGGTGCGTGCCACGGTGGACGTCCGGCCGTACGCCAATGAGGTTGCCGGGCTGCCCAGTTCGGATGCCTGGGTGGTCTCCGACCTGGGCTGCGCGGTGGGCGGCGCGGGCGGCATCGGCTCCGGGGAGACCGCGCACGGGGTGGCCCGTAAGGACCTGGTGCTCGGGGTCGGCGGGGCGTCCACGACGCTGGCCAACATCACCGTGCGCCGCCTCGTCCGGGCCGCGCTGGACCTCGGTTCGGGCTCGGGTGTGCAGGCGCTGCACGCGGCCCGGCACGCCCAGCAGGTGGTCGCCACCGACCTCAACCCGCGCGCGCTGCGGTTCACCGAGCTGACCCTGGCGCTGTCCGGTTTCGACAACACCGAGGCGGCCGCCGGGAGCCTCTTCGAGCCGGTCGGGGAGCGGAAGTTCGACCTGATCGTCTCCAACCCGCCGTTCGTCATCTCGCCGGCCGGCCGGTTCACCTACCGCGACGGCGGCATGGCCGGGGACGACCTGTGCCGCAGCCTGGTGCGCTCGGCCGCCGAGCACCTGGAGCCGGGCGGCTACTGCCAGTTGCTCGCCAACTGGCAGCACGTCAAGGGCGAGGACTGGCACGAGCGGCTGGCCGGCTGGGTGACGGGCACCGGGCTGGACGCCTGGATCGTCCAGCGCGAGGTTCAGGACGTCGCCCAGTACGCCGAGTTGTGGCTGCGTGACGGCGGCGACCACCGCGGCCCCGGCGGCGACTACCAGGCCCGGTACGGAGAGTGGCTGGACGCCTTCGAGGCGGGCCGGGTCGAGGGCATCGGCATGGGCTGGATCACCCTGCGGGCGGGCGGCGCCGAGAGCCCGACCGTCCGGGTGGAGGAGTGGCCGCACCCGGTGGAGCAGCCGCTCGGTCCGCACATCGAGGAGTGGTTCGACCGGCAGGATTTCCTGCGTTCGCAGGACGACGCGGGCCTGCTCGCGGCCCGCTACGTGCTGGCCGACGAGGTGGTCCAGGAGCAGGTCGGCGCGCCGGGGGCGGAGGACCCGGAGCACGTGATCCTGCGTCACAACCGGGGCATGCGGCGGGCCACCAAGGTGGACACCGTGGGCGCCGGCTTCGTCGGGGTTTGCGACGGGTCGCTGTCGGCGGGCGAGATCGTGGACGCCATCGCGCAGTTGCTGGGCGAGGACCGGGTGGTCCTGCGGGACCGGGTGCCGGAGTCGCTGCGGCTGCTGACCGAGCAGGGGTTCATCAACCCCGTTCGGTGACCCCCGTCCGGGGCTCCATCCGGTGGCCCCGGTGCGGTGGCCCCGGTTCGGCGACCGCCGGCCCGGTGCCCCCGTTCGGTAGAACGCTTCGTGGACAGCCCCCGGTTCACCCGCCCGTACCCTCCGGTTCGTCCGGCGGCCCCCGGAGGGTCGTGCCCCGTTGGTCCGGCGCTGTGAGGCTCTCCGTCCACAGGCTGTGGACAGGGCTGGGGAGCCGGGGGCCAGGGGTGGACACGACGACGGCGACGGTGGGTGGGCTGGTGCTCGCCCTCTTCGGTGGCGTGCTGCTGCTCTGGTGCGCCGCCGAAGTGCGCCTTCGCCACCGGGTGCGCCGGCTGGGGGTGTCGACGGTCGCCACGGTGGTCGCCGAGAACGACGCGCACGGGCAGCTCGACAGCGCGCCGCTGCTCTCCTTCTCCGTGCTGCCCCCGGTCGACGGGTCCGCCGGTGGCCGGATCTCGGAGCTGGTGCTCACCCGTCCGCGCGGGCACACCCCGCTGCGCCGTCCGGAGCGGTTCGCGCCCGGGGCCTCGGTGCGGGTCTGCTACGACCCCGACCGGCCCTGCCGGGCGGTGCTGGCGGCGGGGGAGGTCGGCCGGGTGGTGGTCGCCGACCTGCTGTGGAGCGCGCTGGGCGGGTGCTGTCTGGCGGCGGGCGCCGGGCTGCTGGCCGCGGTCGGCCGCTGAGGTCACGGCGGTACCGGACGGCCCGGCCGTGCCGAGAACCCCAGCCGTAACACCCGCACCAAACACATCAGACGTATCAGTCGTAACGACCATGCCGGTAATCCCTGGCGCGATCCGGAGAGCCCAATACCGGAAGCGCGGCGATTTTTCCGTTGACAGATCTTGAAATCCGTCATTCCATCCTCCGGAACCTGCCGAAGCCCCCCTCCACGGGGCGCGAACCTCCGTCATCGGGTTACCGTTCGAGTGGCGTCGGTGAGCCCGGCAAGTGAAAACGCGGGATCCGTCCGTTTGACAAGGGTGGCCGGGGTACGGTCACACTCCGCTGGTGGGGTGTCGTGCAGCGGCAGCCCGGGACGGTGGAGGGGTCGGGCGGAGCGCAGCCCGTGCTGCCAGCGCCGACCAGCCACATAAGGACCGGGAGAGAAGAGCGAAGGTGTCCCCGAGCAGCGAGACCGCGCACGGACAGCGACTCGTCATTGTCGAGTCGCCGGCCAAGGCGAAGACGATCAAGGGCTACCTGGGCCCCGGCTACATCGTCGAGGCGAGCGTTGGGCACATCCGCGACCTCCCCAGCACGGCGGCCGAGGTGCCGGACAAGTACACCGGTGAGGTGCGCCGCCTCGGGGTGGACGTCGACCACGACTTCGCGCCCATCTACGTAGTCAACGCGGACAAGAAGTCCCAGGTCAGCAAGTTGAAGTCGTTGCTCGCGGAGTCCGACGAGCTCTTCCTGGCCACCGATGAGGACCGCGAGGGCGAGGCCATCGCCTGGCACCTCCAGCAGGTGCTGAAGCCCAAGGTGCCGGTGCACCGGATGGTGTTCCACGAGATCACCAAGTCGGCGATCCAGGAGGCCGTGGCCAACCCGCGCGAGCTCAACCAGCGCCTGGTCGACGCCCAGGAGACCCGCCGCATCCTCGACCGGCTGTACGGCTTCGAGGTCTCGCCGGTGCTGTGGAAGAAGGTCATGCCGAAGCTGTCGGCGGGCCGGGTGCAGTCTGTCGCGACCCGTCTGGTGGTCGAGCGCGAGCGCGAGCGGGTGGCCTTCCACACCGCCTCGTACTGGGACCTGGTCGGCACCTTCGGCACCGGCCGCACCCCGGTGGACTCCGCCAACCCGGAGACCTTCGGCGCCCGGCTCGCCTCGGTGGACGGCAAGCGGATCGCCAGCGGCCGCGACTTCGGCCCGGACGGCCGGCTGAAGGCCGGCAGTACCAACACCCTGCACCTGGACGAGCAGGCCGCCCGCCAGCTGGCCGCCGCCCTGGCGCAGACCGCGTTCAGCGTCCGCAGCGTCGAGTCCAAGCCCTACCGCCGCTCGCCGTACGCGCCGTTCCGCACCACCACGCTCCAGCAGGAGGCCAGCCGCAAGCTGGGCTTCGGCGCCAAGCGGACCATGCAGGTGGCCCAGAAGCTGTACGAGAACGGCTTCATCACCTATATGCGTACCGACTCCACCACGCTGTCGGACACCGCGGTCGCCGCCGCCCGCGCGCAGGTCACCCAGCTCTACGGCGCCGACTACCTGCCGGACGCCCCGCGCACCTACGCCAGCAAGGTCAAGAACGCCCAGGAGGCGCACGAGGCGGTCCGCCCCTCCGGCGACCGCTTCCGCACCCCGGCCGAGACCGGCCTGACCGGCGACGACTTCAGGCTGTACGAGCTGATCTGGATGCGCACCGTCGCCTCCCAGATGAAGGACGCGGTCGGCCAGTCCGTCACCGTCCGGGTCGGCGGCGCCTCCTCCGACGGCCGGGACGTCGAGTTCTCCGCCTCCGGCAAGATCATCACCTTCCACGGCTTCCTCAAGGCCTACGTCGAGGGTGCCGACGACCCGAACGCCGAGCTCGACGACCGCGAGCGCCGGCTGCCGCAGGTCGCCCAGGGCGACCCGCTGGCCGCCGAGTGGATCACCCCGGAGGGCCACGCCACCAAGCCGCCGGCCCGCTACACCGAGGCCTCGCTGGTCAAGGAGCTGGAGGACCGGGAGATCGGCCGTCCCTCCACCTACGCGTCGATCATCGACACGATCATCCAGCGCCGGTACGTGTTCAAGAAGGGCACGGCGCTCGTCCCGTCCTTCCTCTCCTTCGCCGTGGTCAACCTGCTGGAGAAGCACTTCGGCCGGCTGGTCGACTACGACTTCACCGCCAAGATGGAGGACGACCTCGACCGGATCGCCGCCGGTGAGGCGCAGTCCGTGCCGTGGCTGAAGCGCTTCTACTTCGGCGAGGGCGATGGCCACGCCGCGGGCGGCGCCGCCGAGGCCGGCAACGGCGACGGCGACCACCTGGGCGGCCTGAAGGAGCTGGTCACCGACCTCGGCGCGATCGACGCCCGGGAGATCAGCTCGTTCCGGGTCAGCGACGACATCACCCTGCGGGTCGGCCGCTACGGCCCGTACGTCGAGCGCGCCTCCGCCGTCGAGGGCGAGCCCGGCCAGCGCGCCGACATCCCGGACGACCTGCCGCCGGACGAGCTGACCGTCGAGCTGGCCGAGGAACTGCTGGCCAAGCCCAGCGGTGACTTCGAGCTCGGTCCGGACCCGGTCAGCGGCAACATGCTGGTCGCCAAGGACGGCCGCTACGGCCCGTACGTGACCGAGATCCTGCCCGAGGGCACGCCCAAGACCGGCAAGAACGCGGTCAAGCCGCGCACCGCCTCGCTGTTCAAGTCGATGGCGCTGGACAGCGTCACCCTGGAGGACGCGCTGCGGCTGCTCTCGCTGCCGCGCGTGGTCGGCACCGACGCCGAGGGCTCGGAGATCACCGCGCAGAACGGCCGCTACGGCCCGTACCTCAAGCGCGGCACCGACTCGCGTTCGCTCACCAGCGAGGACCAGATCTTCACGATCACCCTCGACGAGGCGCTGGCGATCTACGCCCAGCCCAAGCAGCGCGGCCGGGCCGCCGCCGCCCCGCCGCTCAAGGAGCTGGGCACCGACCCGGTCAGCGAGCGTCCGGTGGTGGTCAAGGACGGCCGCTTCGGCCCGTACGTGACCGACGGCGAGACCAACGCCACGCTGCGCAAGGACGACGAGGTCGAGACCATCACGCCGGAGCGCGGCTACGAGCTGCTCGCCGAGAAGCGGGCCCGCGGGCCGGTGAAGAAGGCGGCGAAGAAGGCCCCAGCGAAGAAGGCGGCGGCCAAGAAGACCACCACCAGCAAGACGACGGCGACCAAGACCGCCGCCAAGAAGACGGCCGCCAAGAAGACCGCCACCAAGACGGCGGCGGCCAAGAAGACGGCCGCCAAGAAGACCGCGGCCGGCAGGACGGCGACCGGCAAGACCGCCGCCACCGACGAGGGCTGATCCGACGGCAGCCCGCCGAGAGCGGAATCGGGCCCGCGCCTCCACCCCGGGGGTGCGGGCCCGAGGTCTGTGCAGGGATCGTCACAGGCCGGTGATGACCGGGAACCGGAACCCCCGTTCGTCTCAATCGGGCAAAGCCCGGCCCGCTACGCTGGCCGTATGACGAGCGAGGAGCAGCCCACCCCCAGCGCCGCCCCGGCCGCCAGAGCCACCGGGGCCGACCTGTCCGAGGTCGCGCCCGCCGGAACCCCCGTGGACCGGGCTCGGGCGCTGCTGCGGACCCGCCCCTACCGGAGGCTGTGGACCACCCAGCTGATCGGCGCCACCGCCGACCGGCTCGGGTTGCTGGTGCTGCTGGCGCTCACCGTGATCGCGGCCGCCCAGGGCGGCCAGCTCGGCGACCTGCCGCGCAGCCTCGCCCTCGCAACCGCCGCCGTCCTCGCCGTCCGGGTGGCGGCCACCGGGCTGGTCGGCGTGGCGTTTCTGGAGCCGGTGCACCAGCTGGTCGCAGGGAAGCTCGACCGGCGCTGGACGCTGTTCGGCGCCGACGCGCTGCGCGCCCTGCTGATCGCCCTGGCGCCGTGGTGGACGGTCTGGCTGAGCTCCGGCCCGCAGCCCTCGGGCGCCGCCACCTACGTCCTGCTCGCCACCGTGTTCGTCACCGGCGCGGCCGAACGGGTCTGGGGGATCGCCAAGGCCGCCGCCGTCCCCGGGCTGCTGCCGCCGGCCGACCCCTACGCGCCCGCCGCCGAGCAGCGGCCGGCCGCGGCCAACCTGGACACCGTCCGCGGCATCGACCGCTTCACCGGCTGGGTCACCGTGCCGCTCGCGGCCGTCGGACTGGTCGCCTTCACCCTGGTCAACAACATCGGCGCGGCGCTCGGCTCGGACTGGCTGCGTGCCCACCAGCTGACCTTCGCGGCGCTCGGCGCGGCCGGCCTGTTCGCCGTCTCGGCCATCCGCGGCTACCTCCAGCAGCTGTCCCGCGGCCCGGTGGCCGTCGCTCCGCACTCGCCGCTGACCGGCCTGCGCGCCCCGACCGACGCCCCCCCCGGCCCCGCGCTGAGCAAGGGCCGCACCGGCAGCGCCCCGTACTTCACCTTCGCCGTCGCGGCCGGCTTCGCCTCGATGGCGGGCGTCGCCGCGCTGGCGCTGCTCACCGCCGCCGAGCACCGGGCCGGTCCGATCGGCTACGGCCTGATCGTGCTCGCTGCGGCCCTTGCCCCGGCGCTGGGCGCCCGGCTCACCCGGGCCACCCTGCCCTCGCTCTCCCGCCGCCGGCTGCTCGCGCTGGCGCTGCTCACCGAGGGCGTCGCGCTGATCCTGGCCGGGCTGGTGCTGGACTTCGTGCTGGTCCTGCTGCTCACCGTGCTGGCCGGCCTGGCCGCCGGGATCGTGGTCTCGGCCGGGCGCACCCTGCTCGCCCAGGAGGTCGAGGAGGCCCGGCTGCCCAAGGTCGCCGAGCACCTGTACGCGGTGCTCCGGGCCGTGGTCGCGGCCGCGCTGGTGGTCGTCCCGCTGATCGCCGCCGCTTACGGTGACGTCGAGTACGGCACCGTCGAGCCCGGCTCCTTCACCTTCATCCACGGCGGCGCAGCCCTCGCCGTCGCCACCTCGGGCCTGCTCACGCTGGTGCTCGCGGCCGTGGTGCTGCTGCGCACCGACGACCGGCGCGGCACCGCCCCGTTCGCCAAGGACCTGGTGGACGCGGTGCGCGGCGGCAGCGGCCCGGTGCCGCACCGGGGCGCCGGCACCGGCTTCTTCATCGCCTTGGAGGGCGGCGACGGCGCCGGCAAGTCCACCCAGGCCCAGGCACTCGCCGAGTGGATCCGCGGCAAGGGGCACGAGGTCGTGCTCACCCGCGAGCCCGGTGGCAGCCCGGTCGGGCAGCGGCTGCGCGGCCTGGTCCTGGACGTCGGCAACACCGGCCTGTCGCACCGTGCCGAGGCGCTGATCTACGCCGCCGACCGGGCCGAGCACGTCGAGAACGTCATCCGGCCGGCCCTCGCCCGCGGCGCCGTGGTGATCACCGACCGGTACATGGACTCCTCGATCGCCTACCAGGGTGCCGGGCGCGACCTGGCCGCCACCGAGGTCGCCCGGATCTCCCGCTGGGCCACCGGCGGGCTGCTGCCCGACCTGACCGTGGTGCTGGACGTCGACCCCACCAAGGCCCGCGAGCGCTTCACCGAGGCGCTGGACCGGCTGGAGTCCGAGCCCACCGAGTTCCACCAGCGGGTCCGAGCCGGCTTCCTCGCCCTCGCGGCCGCCGACCCGGCGCGCTACCTGGTCGTGGACGGCAGCCAGGCCCCCGGCTTCGTCACCACCGCCATCCGGCACCGGCTGGACCGCGAGCTGCCGCTCTCCGAGAAGGAGAAGGCCGCCCGCGCCGAGCAGGAGCGGCTGGCGAAGGAGGAGGCCGAGCGGCGCGCCGCCGAGGAGGCCCGCAAGAAGGCCGAGGAGGAGGCCGCCGAGCGCAAGCGCCAGGAGGTGCTGGCGCAGCTGCGGGCCGAGCAGGCCGAGAAGGAGCGGCTGGCCAAGGAGGAGGCCGAGCGGGCCGCGGCCGAGGCACGGCGCAAGGCCGAGGACGAGGCCCGCCGCCGGGCGGAGGAGGAAGCGAAGCGCCGGGCCGAGGAGGAGGCCAAGCGGCGCGCCGCCGAGGAGGCCCGGCTGGCCGAGGAGGCCGCCGAGCGCAAGCGGATCGCCGACGAGGCGGCCGCCCAGGCGGAGCTCCAGCGGCAGCGGGAGCTGGCCCGCGAGGAGCAGCGCCGCCGGGCGGAGGAGGCGCTGCAGCGGGCCGAGGAGGCCCGGCTGGCGCAGGCCGCGGCGCTCGCGGCGGCCGCTGCTGCCGCCGAGACGGCGGCGGACCGGGCCGAGGGACGGCCCGAGGCCGAGGACGCGGTGACCACGCAGCTGCGGGCGGTCCGGGAGACGTCGCAGGGCGGCTCGCGGGACGCCTCGGCGGGACGCGGCACCTCGGCGGGGCTCGGTGACGAGGCGACGCGGGAGCTGTCGCTGCGGGACCGGCAGACGGCCGCCCGGGCTGCCGAAGCGGCCGATGCCACCGCCAAGCTGCCGGTGGTGCCGGCCTCGGCCGTGGACGAGACCGCCGTGCTGCCGAGGGTTCCGGCGGTGGACGAGACCGCCGTGCTGCCGAGGGTTCCGGCGGTGGACGAGACCGCCGTGCTGCCCCGGGCCGAGCCGGGCCGTCGTCCCGGTGAGCAGGCGGACAGCACGCGTGAGCTGCCCGTGGTCGACGGGCGGCAGGCGGGTGCCGAGCGTCAGCCCGGCGTTGACCAGCCCACGGCGGAGCGGCCCCGACCCGAATGGGCCGAGCAGACCCCGATGGACGACCTGCCGAGCCTGACCGACACCCTGCTCGGCTCGCGCGACGAGTGGGCGCGCTGGGAGCAGGGCGGCGGCGGGGGGCGGCACGACGGCCAGAACCGGCGCGACGGGGACGGCCGGGGCGAGGACGGCGGCAAGGGCAAGGGCCGGCGCTGGGGCCGTCGGGGCTGAGCCCCTTTCGTACCGTTGACGGGCGGCGCCGTCGTCCCCGGCGGCGCCGCCCGTCGTCGTACCGGCGCGGTCCGTGCCCGGGGTGACCCGGACGGAGCAGTGGTTGTCGGGGTGGAGACGTATGCTCGACGGCGGGGAATCGGCGCCGGGAGCGCTGTCGTACTGAGCTTGGGAGCAGCGGTGGCCGTCTGGGACGACCTGGTGGGCCAGGAGCGGGTGGTCGAGCAGCTGACCGCCGCCGCCCGGGCGGCCGGGGCGACGGCCGAGGCCGGCCGCGGCGCCGCCCCGGAGCAGGGCGGGAACGCCTCCCTGATGACGCACGCCTGGCTGTTCACCGGCCCGCCCGGGGCCGGGCAGGTCACCGCCGCGCGCGCCTTCGCCGCCGCCCTGCAGTGCACCAGCCCCGACCTCGCGCTCGGTGGCACGCCCGGCTGCGGGTTCTGCGACGGCTGCCACACCGTGCTGGCCGGCAGCCACGCCGACGTCAAGTACGTGCGGACCGACGGTCTGTCCATCGGCGTCGGCGACATGCGTGACCTGGTGCTGCGCGCCTCCAGCTACCCGACCGGCGGCCGCTGGTCGGTGATCCTGGTGGACGCCGCCCACCGGCTCACCGAGGCCGCCGCGAACGCGCTGCTCAAGGGCGTGGAGGAGCCCTCCCCGCGCACCGTCTGGCTGCTCTGCGCCCCCTCCGTCCAGGACGTGCTGCCGACCATCCGCTCGCGCTGCCGGCTGCTCGTGCTGCGCACGCCCGCCGCCGAGGCCGTCGCCGACATGCTGGTCCGCCGGGACGGGGTCGAGCCGGAGGCCGCCCGGCTGGCCGCGCTCGCAGGGCAGGGCGACATCGAGCGCGCGCGCCGCCTCGCCGTGGACGAGCAGGCCCGTACCCGCCGCACCGAGGTGCTGCGGATCCCGCTGGAGGTCTCCGACATCGGCGGCTGCCTGAGCGCCGCCCAGCGCCTGGTCGACACCGCCAAGGCCGACGCCGAGGCGCTCGCCGAGACCCAGGACGCCAAGGAGACCGACGACCTCAAGGCCGCCTACGGCGCCGCCGAGGGCAGCAAGGCGCCGCGCGGCATGGCCGGAGCGGTCAAGGAACTGGAGAAGCGGCAGAAGAGCCGCGCCACCCGCACCCGCCGGGAGACCCTCGGGGTCGCGCTGCTCGACCTGCTCGGCTTCTACCGGGACGTGCTGGCGATCCAGCTCGGCTCCACCGGCGCGCTCGCCAACGAGGACCAGCGGCAGGCGCTGAACCGGGTCGCCCAGGCCGGGCCGGCCGAGGGCACGCTGCGCCGGATCGAGGCGGTGCTCGCCTGCCGCGAGGCGCTGGACCGCAACGTGGACCCGCTGCTCGCGGTCGAGGCGATGACGGTGGCGCTGCGGGCGGGCTGAGCCCGTTCCGGCCCCCGGTAGTCCTCCCGGAGTCGGCCCGGTGTCCCACCTTCGAGTGAACGGGCGATACTCGCCGGGCACACCCGCGTGTGATGGTGCGCCCGTTGTGCACGCTGGGGGCCGACTGTGTCCCGGCCGTACCCCGGGCCCCTTTTCCTGTGTAGGGAGGGCCCGCCGCCGGAGTGGTCGTCCCCGTACGGCACCGGGTCCGGTCCGGCGCCGGCCCTTCTCCGAGGTGGTGCGTTCCGTGGTTCGTCCGCTCCTCGTCATCCCCCTGCTGGCCGCCGCCGTCGGCGGCATCTGGCTGGCACGCGGTGCGCTCCAGCGCTGGCGTGACCTGCGCGCCGCCAAGACCTACGAGCTGGCGGGGGACCGGTGGCCGATGCTGCTGCGAGCGGCGGGGGCAATGGTCTGCGGGGTGTGCGTCACCGCGTTGACGCTGCTCACCGCACTCGGGGCCTTCGGCGGCCTCGGCCGGGGCAGGACGGGGGCGGACCGGTCGGAGCCCGCCGTGGACGCGGCCGCGGCGGGGGCCTGGGCGGGTTCCGGCGCGGGTGCGGCGGTCCGGCAGCCGGCGGCGCCGCCGACGCTGACCGAGTCGGCCTCGGCCGCTCCGGCTGCGGCCGGCGCCGTCGCTGCTGCCTCCGCTTCCGCTTCCGTATCCGCGACGCCCGCCGTGGTCAGTCACTTCGACAGCGTCGGGCACCCGGGCGGCGGGGACCTGCAGCAGTCCGCGGTGGTCGGCCCCGACGGGAAGCCGCGCAACGTCCGGGTCTGGCTGCCACCGCAGTACGCCAAGGAGCCGCACGCGCGCTTCCCGGTCGTCGTGATGCACGCCGCCACGCCGCGCAAGACCGCCGACGCCGAGGTCCCGGACGTCTTCGAGGGCATCGGCGAGGCCCTGCAGAGCGGCCGGGCCCATCCGTTCATCCTGGTCGCCCCCGAGGCGCCGAACGGCACCGCGCACCCCTGCGAGCTGGTCGCCGCCGCCCCGGCCGCGGTCTCCGACGACGTGACGCTGCGCACCACCATCGCGACCTCCTTCCGCACCCTGCCGCCCGGCCCGGCCTCCTGGGGCACCCTCGGCGTCGAGGGCGGCGCGCCGTGCGCGGCCGCGGCCGGGCTGGCCCGTCCGGACCTGTACGGTGTGGCCGCGGCGGTCTCCGGCCGGTACGACGCCGCCGCGCTCACCCAGACCGGCGCCGAGGCCCCGGCGGGCAGCGCGGCCAAGCTGCTGCTCGCCGCGGCCAAGGCCGACGCCGCCGGGCTGGACGCGGCCCGCAAGCTCCAGGCCGCGCTCAAGGCAGGCCCCGGCCCGGCGGCCAAGGCCGAGGTGCGGATCTCGGACAACGTGCAGGACTTCAGCCCCGACCGGGAGCGGCTGCGGATGGTCCGGCAGGCGGCGCAGTTCCTGGCCGAGGCACTGGCGAAGGCGTCCTGAACGGCGGTTGAGCGGGCGTTACGCCTCCCGGTACCCGGGCGGGTACCGGGCAGCTGCGTTTCCTCGCTCTCGTGCTTTCGTGTGGTTCGTGGAGCTCGTGGTTCGTGGAGCTCGTGGTTCGTGGAGCTCGTCGTTCATGGAGTTCGTGGCTCGTGGAGTTCGTGGGTGCGTGGGTTCGTGGAAGGGAAGCGGATGAGGGCCTTCGGGCGGCGGGTTCGGGCGGCGGCCGCGGTGCTGGTGGTCGGGCTGCTGGTGGTCTCGGCGGGTGGGTGCAGCGCGGGGCGGTCCGGCTCGGACGGTTCCGCGGGTTCGAGCGGGGTGCCGGGGCAGGTCTCGTCCGACTCGACGGGCTCCGGCGCGGCCTCGGTCACCCCGTTGGAGCCGCTGCCCGCCGCCGTCCCGGCCGCGCTCGCGCCGTACTACGCGCAGCGGCCGGTCTGGCAGCCCTGCGACGGCGGGTTCGAGTGCACCACCTTCCGGGTGCCGATGGACTACGACCGTCCGGGGGACGGCGACCTCACCCTCTCGGCGGCCCGGGCGGCGGCCGTACCCGCTGAAGCCGCCTCAGGTGCCGACGCCCGGCTGGGCTCCCTGCTGCTCAACCCGGGCGGGCCCGGCGGCTCGGCGGTCGAGTACCTGGAGGCCGTCGGCCGGACCTACGACCGCTCGGTGCGCGCCCGGTACGACCTGGTCGGTTTCGACCCGCGCGGGGTCGGCCGCAGCAGCCCCGTCAGCTGTCTGAACGGCGAGCGGATGGACGCCTTCACCGCCGCCGACCTCGACCCCGGCGACCAGCGGGCGATCGACGCGCTGGTCGCCGCCGACAAGGAGTTCGCCGAGGGCTGCCACCGGCAGGCCGGGGCCGCGCTCGGCCACCTCAGCACCGTCGAGGCGGCCCGCGACATGGACGTGCTGCGCGCCCTGCTCGGCGACGAACGGCTGAACTACGTCGGCAAGTCCTACGGCACCTTCCTCGGCGCCACCTACGCCGGGCTCTTCCCGGGCCGGGTCGGACGGGTGGTGCTGGACGGCGCGATGGACCCGGCACTCGACTCGCTGGCCGACAACCGCACCCAGGCCAGCGGCTTCGAGACCGCCTGGGCCGCCTTCGCCAAAGACTGCGCCAAGCGCGAGGACTGCCCGCTCGGCCGAACCGAGCAGCAGGTCGGTGAGCAGCTCACCGCCCTGCTCACGGCCGTCCACGACCAGCCGCTGCCGAGCACCGACAACGGGCGTCGGCTCACCGGCTCCCAGGCGACCACCGGGGTCATCCAGTCGATGTACGCCGACTTCCTCTGGCCCAAGTTGCGCAGCGCGCTCACCGACGCCAAGGCGGGCGACGGCACCGGGCTGCTCAAGCTCTCCGACGCCTACTACGGGCGCGCGGCGGACGGCTCGTACCCCAACCTGATGTTCGCCAACACGGCGGTGAACTGCCTCGACCTGCCCGCCCCGTTCCGCTCGCCGGAGGACGTCCTACGGGCGGTGCCCGACTTCGAGCGGGCCTCGCCGCACTTCGGGCGCGGCATGGCCTGGATGGCGCTGACCTGCGCCTACTGGCCGGTCCAGGCCACCGGCGCGGCGCACACCATCCGGGCCGCCGGCGCCGCCCCGATCGTCGTCGTCGGCACCACTCGCGACCCGGCCACCCCGTACGACTGGGCCCGCTCCCTGGCCGGGCAGCTGGAGTCCGGCCGCCTGCTCACCTACGACGGGGACGGCCACACCGCGTACGGGCGGCACAGCACCTGCGTGGACGGCGCGGTCAACCACTTCCTGCTGACCGGGGTGGCGCCGGAGCAGGGCAAGCGCTGCGACGGGTAGCCGGCTCACCTCACGCGGAGGAGACCGCCAGCTTCGCGGCGAAGCCCGCGAACAACACGGCGACGCCGCTGGTCAGTGTCGCGGAGAGGCGCTTGCGGCGGCGGAAGGCGGTGGCCAGCGTGGTGCCGGCGAAGATCAGCAGCGAGAGGTAGAGCAGGCTGAAGGTCTGCAGGATCCCGCCGAGCAGGCCGAAGGAGAGCACGGGCTGCCCGTACGACGGGTCGACGAACTGGGTGAAGAACGAGAGCAGGAAGAGGATCGCCTTCGGATTCAGCAGGCTGATCACCAGCGCCCGGCGGAACGGCCGCTCGACCGCCTCCGGCGCCACCTCGGCCGCCGGGTCGGCCTCGGCCCGGCGCTCGCGCCACAGCTGCCGGGCGGCGCGGAGCATCCCGAAGCCGATCCACAGCAGGTACGCGGCCCCGCCGAACTTGACCACGGCGAACACCGCCGAGTTGGCCTTCAGCAGCGAGGCGGCACCCAACGAGGTCAGGCTGATCAGCGTGAGGTCGCCGACGAACACGCCCGCCGCGGCCTGATAGCCGGTCCGGACGCCCTTCCGGGCGGCGACCGACAGCACGTACAGCGAGTTGGGGCCGGGCAGCAGGATGATGACGAGGGCGCCGAGGATGTAAGTCGCCAGGTCGTTGACGCCGAGCACGATGCGCTCCGGGTGGGGAAGGGGTGGCAGGGGGCGCTCATCGTAACGTCGCACTGGTGATCGGTTGAAGCGAAAACTATCCCCTCTTGCCCGCCTATGCCCCGCCCCCGTCCAGGCTCCGCCTCGGCCCCCGACCACCTCGGCTACGGATCACCTGCGAACCTGTGTAGACTGGCCCGCGTTGCCGCCACACACGGCAACGGTGCCGCCTTAGCTCAGTTGGCCAGAGCAACGCACTCGTAATGCGTAGGTCGCGGGTTCGAATCCCGCAGGCGGCTCGGAAACCAGAAGGCCCGGTCAGTGCTCTGACCGGGCCTTTTGTCGTCTACATCATGCGGCGGCGGCGACGGGCGCGGGCCGCTCGCGTGTTCGTGGTCTCAGTTGTGGTCTCACTTTCGGCCGGTTGGGGCCAGAGCGCGTTGCCCATCCGTCGGGCCGCTTCGCGGGTCGTCGGGGTGGTCGTCTTGACGTAACGGCGGGTCATGCTGATCTGCGAGTGGCCGAGGATTTCCATGATCGTGAACGGGTCCACCCCCAACTCGTTGAGGATCGTCCCGGCCGAGTGACGACTGCCGTCATGTTGGCGCCGGTCCTCGATCCCGGCCTCGGCAAGCAGCTCCTTGAACTCCTCCCAGTCGGCATGGGGGTCGATCGGCTGACCGTCGGGGCGGCACGTGACCAGGCCGTAGTCCTGCCACTCCTCGCCGGCCGCCACCCTCCACTCCTCCTGCTGCTGGCGCTGCTCGCGGAGGAGCGGGATCAGCGGCGGGAGCAAGGGGGTCGTGCGACGACTGCCCTTGGTCTTCGGGCGGGTGAAGGCGAGGCCGCCGCCGTGGCGCTTTGGGCAGGTGCTGGCGTGCCGGTCGCACCTTGGCGGACAGGGCTTTGGGCACCCCCGCGTGTAGCGGCGGTGCTTGGTGCACCCGGGCTCGCACGCGTCCCGGTGCAGCCGTTCGCCGCACGCGTGAGGGTCGTCGCACCCGTGGCGCCACTTCAGCCTCTGGAGTTGCCAGGACGTGTCCATCTGTCCGGCGTCCTCGTCGACGTACTTCCAGCGCAGGCCCAACGCCTCACCCTGGCGCAGGCCCTGGCCGACGCCGATCACCCAGCGAACGCGGGTTGGGCGCTTCATCGCGGCGACCAGGAAGCGCCGGGCCTCTTCCTGGGTGAACGGGTTCGCGTCCGTCTCCTCCACCGTGGGGGAGTCCACCAGCGTGGCGACGTTGCGGGCTACCTTCCCCCGGCGGTGGGCGATTTTCAGCGCGCGGGAAATGATCCGGTGCACCTTGAGGATGTGCGATCCGGCCCGGCCCTCGGCACGGAGCTGCCCGTACAGCTCGTCCAGGTGTTCCGGCAGCAGCCGGTCCAGCCGGTGCTTGCCGATGCCGGGAATGATGTGGTTCCGGGTCTTGGACCAGTAGTCGTCCAGGCTGCGCGGCTTCAGCCTCTGGTTTGCGATGGTGGTCAGGTAGGTGGTCATCCACTGCTCGACCGTCGGCGCCCGGCCGGCCGCCGCAACCTGGCCTGCGTCGCGGTCGGCCTCCAACTTCTTGACCTTGCGACGCACTTCGGGCTCGGTCTTGGCGCTGCGGTGGCGCCGGTCGGGACTGCCGTCCGCCTTCACGCCCATGGTCACGCGGCCGTGCCAACGGCCGTCCGCGCCCTGGTAGATGGTCGATTCCATGTTGGGCAGGCGGGTCTTGCGCTCGCTCACGCGGTGCTCCTGAAGTGGCGAGGGCGCCGAGCGTGATGCTGCCCGGCGCCCTCGAAGGACTGGTCGGTGGTGACGGTCAAGCGGCGTTGGCGGCCTGGCGCTCGATGTAGGCCTCGACGTCAGCGGGTCGGATGCGGCGGGAGCGGCCGATCTTGATGGACGTCAACTCCTTCTCCGCCAGCAGCTGGTAGAGCGTCGAGCGTCCGATGCGGAGCATCTTCGCCGCCTCCTCAGCGGTCAGCAGGACCGGGCGAATCGTGGTGGCGGGCACGGTCAAGGCGGTTCCTCCTGAAGTCGATCCTCTTGGCTTCCTTCTCAGGGATCCGCTACTGCCGCTACTGCCGCTACCTCCCTGGTCAGGGGCATGTTTTTGGTAGCGGATTCGGTAGCGGTAGCGGATTGGTGCCGCTCCCGCCGGGGCCGACGGGAGCGGCGGGAGCGGCGGGGCGGCCTACGGCGCGGTGGCGGCCTGCGTGGCGGGTAGCGGTTCGGTATCCGCTACCTCGGGCGTATCCGCTACCGGAAACAGGGGCCTGACCTGCGCGGTAGCGGCAGTAGCGGCAGTAGCGGATTCCTGGGAGCGAGGGGGCCGGGGCGGGCAGTACCGCAGCCAGGCGTCGGCGAGGTCGGCGGCGTAGTAGCCCTTGGCGCTGCTCTTGGGGCCGGTCTTGATGTTGCGGGGCTTGATGGGGTCGTTGTCGGCGGTGACGTAGTCGCCGAGCATGCGGGCGAGGGCGCGGGCGGTGATGGGCTTGCCGTCGAGGTCGGCCCACGGGGCGTCGTCCAGCTCGGCGAGCTTGCTCAGCAGTTCGGCGCTGAGCATGCGTTCGGCGCCGTTGAAGATGTCGCGCAGGTCGGTCAGGAGGCGGATGCCGACGGAGCCCTTGTCGTTGGCCTTGGCGGCGGTGACGAGCTGGACGCAGGCGGCGCGGGCGCGCTCGGGCCAGTGTCCGCCGGCGGCGTCGGCGACGGCGAGCAGCGGCTCCCACACGTCGGCGGGGCGGTCGCTGATGCCGTCGGGCAGCTCGGGCCACGCGTCGTGGAGCTGGTCGCGCACGGTGTTGGCCCAGGTGGCGAGGCGGTCGCGCAGGGCGTTGCCTTCGGCCTTGTGGATGCGCTCTCGGTACGCCTCAACCCGCTCGTTGGGGGCCCGGCGGCGCATCCGGATGATGACGGAGCGGCTCATGATGGTGTCGGGCAGGTCGCCGAGACCGGCGGTGGCGAGGGCGGAGTAGACGGGGAACGGCTGGACGGTCTGGGTGGAGCCGTCCCCGACGCACCGGTAGACGACGCCGCCACGGCGGTGGCCGGCGTTGATGAGGCCGCGCAGATCCTCGTTGCCTGCCGCTTTGGGACCGAAGACGGTGTCGATCTCGTCGAGCAGGACGGTCGGGCGGGCGTCGGCGTCGGACATCGAGCGGAACAGCGCGGCCGGGCTGACGTCGGTGGTGATCATCGGCCGGGGGACGAGCCCGTCGATGATCTCCAGTGCGCGCGTCTTGCCGGATCCGGGTTCCGGGGAGAGGAACGCGATGCGCGGGGTGGATTCGAAGCAGTCGAGCAGGTGGGTGTGGGCGTCCCACAGCACGACGGCGGTGTACGCGGCTTCGCTGGGGAAGACGTTGAAGCGGCGGTGGTGGGCTTCGACGGCGTCGAGGACGGCGGCGCCGTCCTCGGGGGTGGTGACGGTCGGGGTGGGATCGGTCATGCTGGCCTCTCCGGTTCTGTTGGGGCTGGATGGGAGCGGGCCGCCGGTCTTTGGTCGGATGTGGCGGCCCGCTTCGAGTGGGTCAGGCAGCGTGGGCGCCGGCGGCGGTGAAGCCCCGGTCGACGGCGCGGGAGGCGTAGTCGTGCGGGACACCGACGTTGACGGCGGCGTCGATGAGCTGCCGGGCGATGGTGTCGAGGTCGCACGGGCCGGGGCAGCGGGTGTGCTGGGCGGCGAGGAAGCGGGCGACGCCGAAGGCTTGCGATCCGGCGCCGCTTTCCGGGCAGTCCGCGATTTTGGCGAGGCCGCGTTGCAGGCCGGTGTGGATGTATCGGTCGGTGTGTCGGCATCCGCTGCCCACGGTGAGGGTCCAGGGCGGCGGGGGTGAAGAGGCCACCCGCGCCCCGTTCGGCGGCGGGGTGGCCTCTTCCTTGTCGGCCAGGGCGCGGACGGCGTCGGGCAGCAGGGTGATGGTGCCGGTGCCGTAGCCGAGCCACCGGGCGTAGGCCATGGTCGACTTGATGTCGACGCCGGGGCGGACGGCGTTGGCCGAGGTCATGGCGCCCCGGTAGACCCAGTGTTCGCCCCGGGTGCTGGGCACGGTGAGCGTGGCGGGCAGGGTGGTACGGGCCCAGGTGACGGCGGCGGCGTTGTCGAGGTCGACCACGGTCAGCCCGGCGCCACCGGGGTGGTAGGCCACCGCTTCGGCGTCCCGCCACGCTCGCAGCCATGGCGGGCTGGTCAGGACGGCGGGGTCAGTGGTGGCGGCGGCCCACGCGTGGCAGGGCGCTGGGCAGACGCACGGGCCCGGGACTTTCATGTTCGGTCGGCCGCCGCAGGCGGTGTCTTTACAGGCCGGGCAGTTGCCGACCGGGCGTTTCCCGGCTCGAAGCGGCAGGACCGGGAGGCCGAGTCGGGCCAGTTCCTGGGGGAGTTGAAGGGTGGGATTCACGCCGGTCTCCGGATGTCGTCGGCGGGGGTTGCTCGGTGACGTGCTGTTCGGCGCAGACCTTGTGTGCGGGCTTGCGCTGCTCGTCGCGGAGCGGGGTGGGACGACCGCACCAGCGGCAGGGTCGGGGGCCGGTGCGGTCGTAGTGGTGGGCGTCGCGCCAGTCCAGGACGGTCGCCACGACGGTGGTCCTAGGCGGCCTGTGCGGCGGGCGCGCCGCCGAGTTGGGCGGTGGCCTGTCGGCCGATCAGTTGGGTGTAGTCCGGGGGGATGGCTTCGGCGATCTCGCGGCGGACCGTGGTCCAGTGGATGCGCATGGCGTCCTGCCACTCGGGCACGCTGCCCTTGCCGCCGCCGTTGCCGTAAACCTGGAAGTAGCGGCCCTGTTCGGGGCTGACGTATCGGCCGTGGCGGTAGCCGATGGTCAGGCCCCGGTGCGGGACGTGCGGCGGTTGGTCGAGCGCGAGCCCGCCGCCTGCCTCGAAGTTCCTGTGCCTGAGTACCCGCAGGCCGAACATCTCCCCGCACAGCGTGAGGTCGACCCTCATGCGGCGGGAGGCGCGCCCGGGGGGCTGCTCGATGACGTACGGGCGGCCGGTGGACTCCAGCGCCTCGCGGGTGGGGTCGAGCAGGTCCGCGTACCGGTCGCGGCGCGCTTGGTTGGTACCGGCGGTGAGCGTGCAGTCGAACTGGCAGGGCGGCCCGGCGGAGATCAGGTCGAACCGCTGGCCGTGGGTGGCGATGGCCTCGACCGCGTCCCCCTGCAGGAACGGGAACGGGTAGTTCGGCTGGGGCAGGATGTCGACGCCGACGACGTCGAACCCGGCCAGCCAGAACCCCATGCTGGCACCGCCGATGTTGCAGAAGGCGTCCAGCACGGTCATGCCGTTTCGCGGCCGCGCGGGCAGCCACTCGGCCGCCGGGCGGAGGGCGAGGGACAGCTCCGGGGCGCTCACCGGACACCGCCGAGCAGGTCGGCGACGAGCGGGGAGAGATGCCGGTTGGCGTACTCGGTGAGGGCGCCGACCACGGCCTTGGCCTCGTGGGTGAGCGTGCGGCCGGGGCGGGCCGTGGTGGGGGCGGTGAGGATGTCGTCCGGGATCGGGAGGAGCACGGTGGCGGTGACCAGGACGGCGGGGCGGTCGGTGCGGTCCGGGCCGACCAGCACGGGCCACGGCTCACTGGGGTGGAACCACGGGTCTTCGTCCCAGTCCAGCGGGCGCCCGGCGGGGCGGTTCGTGAGCGCGATGTGGCGCAGGCCGACCTTGGCGCAGAACTGGGCGCCGCCGTGGTGGTCGCGGTACACGTCGAGCGGCTGGACGTCGCGGCGCACGGTCACGTAGCCGGGCGCCATGACGGGGGCGGTGGCCGTGCGCCACGCGGCGATGGCGAACTCCACCGGGCGGAGCGGAAGGCCGTTTTCGTGGAAGTCGTCGGCGTGCCGGGCGAGGTGGGCGCCGAAGCGGGAGCGGCCGTCGCTGGCGTTCTCCCGGTCGGCGGTGTCGTCCACGGCCGCGAGCGTGGAGCGGGTGAAGTCGGGCATGCTGGTCCCATCTCTGTGAAGGGGATGCACGGCCCCGCACCGGTCGACTCTCTGCCAAGATCAGGCGGCCGGTGTGGGGCTTCGTGCTGTGCGGCAGCGGGTCTGCCGGTCCCCCGCACCGTCCGGGCCCCGCTGGCTGCGGCGGCGGTCCGGGCGGCACGGCCGGTCGGGCAGCGGGTCCGGGCGCGGCTAGAACGGCGGCTCAGCGGAGTAGACCGGTTCGGCCCAGCCGAGCCAGCGCCGGGCGATCCAGCGCGGGACGGGCAGCAGGTGGCGGGTGCGGCCGGGGTCCCAGCAGCCGCAGTGGATGTACTCGGGGCCTTCGTACTCGGTCTCCTCGGCCCAGCTGCCGATGCCGTCGCAGTCGAAGCACTTCGGGTTGGGGGTGTCGGTCAGGTGGATCGCGGGGCGGGGCCAGGTGGTGTAGCGCAGGCGCAGGCGGGCCATGGGCTTCCTCTCCGGGTCAGCGGTTGCGGTTGGTGACGTTGACGCTCACGTTCACGGCGCCCTGCCCGCCCCGGCCTCCCCCGCCACCGCCGTTCTTGAGCAGGTAGAGGACGCCGAGGGCGGCGACGAGCAGTCCGAGACCGGTGGTGGCGGCGGCGAGGGTCTGGAGCAGGAAGCCGACGCCGAGTCCGGCGCCGCCGATGCCGATACCGCCGGCGAGCAGGCGGGCGGGCCACGGGTCGCGCACCGGGACCGGCGTCGGGGCGGGGGCGTGCTGGGCGGGCAGGTAGGCGAGGGCGGGCCCGGGGTGCTGTATCGGGGCCGGGAACGCGGTGGGCGGCTGGTAGAGGGCGAGGGGTGCCGGGGCGGGCTGGGCGGCGTAGTAGGGGGTGCCGTCCTGGGTGTAGAGCACCTGGGCGACGTACGGCTGCGGGTTGGCGGTGCGGTCCACGGTGCTTCTCCCGTCGAGGGTGGGCTGAGGGGTGGTCAGTGGAGGGTGGAGAGGTAGTGGGCGAGGGCGCCCAGCGCGCTGTTGACGGGTCCGGCGAGGCCGGTGCCGGCGACGGTGAAGCCGGACAGCCACACGAAGACGGCGGACCCGGTGCTGACGCGCTGGGAGCGGACGAGCACGACGGTGATGATCGCGAACAGCAGGGCGGAGGAAACGGAGACGATCACGGCGGAGGGTCCTTCCGGGTGCCCCGGGGCGGGTTCCGGGGCACGGTCGATCGGGTCGGCGAGGGGTGTCAGAGCCGTGCGGGGCGGGGGTGTCAGAAGCGTCAGGAGTGGGTGTCAGACGCGTCAGACACCCCTCGCGCGCACGCGTTACCTGGGGAAATCGGCCCGTCCGGCGTCAGGGCCGTCTGACGCGTCAGACGCGTCAGGGCCGTCAGAAACGGGCCGGGCGGCGGTTCAGGCCGCGACCGGCTGAAGCGGGATGATCTCGTACCGGCCGGCCTCTTCGGTCTCCCGCAGACGGCCGGCGTCCACCATCTCGGAGACCTGTCCGGACACCCAGCTACGAGAGCGGTGGAAGCGGTCGCAGTGCTCCATGAAGTCCGCCGGGCCGACCTCGGTACGCCCCGCGGCTTCAAACTCGGCGAGCAGCTCGGCCATGATCTTCTTGGCTTCGGCCTTGCCGACCCGCGTGCGCGGCGGGACCTCGGGCGGGGCGATCTCCACCACCCGGTCGACGGGCGGCAGTTCGGCGTCCGGGTCGATCCACCCGTCCTCGTCCTCGCCGCCGTCGTCGGGGTCCAGGTCGTAGTCGTAGTGCACCGGGGCGTCCTCCTGGTTGTAGATGCCGCCGTCGTCCTCGCCCCCGTCGTCGGCGGGCAGGGTGGGCAGGGGGTAGCGGGTGCGCTGGGTGAAGGCGGGGCCGACCGCGTTCGCGGCGGCCTTGCCGGTGACCGGGTCGCAGGTGGCCCGGATGTCGGCGAACTCGGCGACGGCCCAGGTGATGGCCTCCACCGGGGTGAGGTAGGCACGGCCGGGGGTGGCCCAGAACGTCTCGGGGATGCCGTTGGCGACCAGGTAGAGGTAGCCGGGCTTCTTGTCCTTCCAGACGTGCGGCGCGGCGCCCGCGTCCAGGGCCTCATCGGGAAGGGCGAACTGGGCGTCGCGCTCGTCCCGGACGCCGCACACGGCGCTGGAGCCAAGGGACGCGCGGGTGTCGGTGGATACCTGGGTGCTGGAGGCGCGCTGGAGCGAGACGACCAGGGAGATCCCGGCGGAGCGGGCTTCCTGGGCGATGCCGGTGAAGACGTCGTCGTCGGTCTCGCGCACCGTCTTGGCGGCTTCCTCGAACCAGGCGATGAGGTAGGGCATGCCCGGGGCGCCGTCGGCCTGGACGTCGGCGCATGCGGGTTCCCACTGCTTGTAGCCGTACCTGGCCAGCCAGGATGTGCGGGCCGGGATCACGGCGCGCAGGGCGGTGACCATGGCCTTGGTGTCGTCCATGGTGAGCGCGGCCCAGTCGAGGGCGGGCAGCAGCGGGCCGAGGGTCTGTTCGGCCTTGGCCGGGTCGGACGCCCACACGATCACGTCGCGGCGGGTGATGACCTCGTCCAGGGCGGTGATGCCGAGTTCGGACTTGCCGGAGCCGGTCATCCCCATGACCAGCAGGTGCATGGCGTTGCGGTGGGCGTCCGGGTCGCCGGGGAAGAACATCGCCATGTCGGCGCCGTCCTCGTAGATGCCCAGGTGGATCGGGTCGGCGATCGACCCGCCGGGGTGCGAGGGCCCCGGGTAGGGGAGACCGGCCTTGAGCAGGTCGTTGGGCACGACGGTGAGCGTCGCCCGGGACGAGTCGTCCGGGTCGGCGACCGCCCGCACCGCGTTCTTGGCGACCTTGAACGCCCCGGCGAGCTTGGGCAGGGCCTTGGACACGTCGTCCGGGGTCAGCTCGCCGGCCGGAAGCTGCAGCTCGAACTCGGCCTTGTTCGGCTGCACCTTCGCCGAGGTGACCATGGTCTTGGCGAGGCCGACCTTCTCCAGCAGCCCCTTGTCGCCGTCGTTCGGCGCTCCGTCGGGGTTGACCCGCAGCAGCTGGCGGATGTTCCATGTCAGCGCGAGGGCGGGTGCTCCTATCAGGTAGAGGCTGGGCAGGGGGCCGGCGGCGGGTCCGGCGAGGGCTGCGGCGGTGAACCAGGACGTGGACGCGGCCACGGTGATGGCGGAGTGCAGGCGGCGCTGCTGGCTGGTGGGCTTGCCGGCCCACCAGGTGGCGGCAGTGAGGCCGAGCGAGGCGAGGGTGAGCCCGACCGCGCCGGCCGCCGACTCGCCCCACATGGCGTTCGCCGGGAGGGACAGGATGCCGGTGCCGGCGGCGAGGATCCACGGCGGCAGGTAGGGCTTGGCGCGGTGGAGCAGGTACTCGCCGATGCCGCCGGCGTGCTGGTTGGGGTCGAGGTGCAGGTACCCGGCGTGCTGGCCGGTGTCGAGGTGGGCGATGGTCTGGGGCTGCTGGCGGCGCACGGGCGGCCTCCCTGGGCTGCTGGGCGAAGGGGAAGGTGGGCCCGGTCCGGGGCAGCGCGCGGCACAGCTCACCCAGCCCGTGAGCGGGGGCGGTGCGCGCCCTGCCCCGGCCGGGGATCAGAGCGGGATCAGCCGAAGTCGAAGCGGCGACGGGGCTGGCGGGGCTTGGCCACGCGGGAGATCTCGGGGTCGTACTCGCGCTGGAACGCGGCGTAGGTGCGGGCGATCTCGGCGGCGCAGTCCTTCGCGTCGTCGGCGGCCTTCTTCAGGTGCTTGGACACCCGGCGGGCGCGGGTCAGGGAGCCGAACGGCCGGCCGTCGGCGTCGGGGACCTCCTTGAGCACGGCGTTCAGCAGCTCGTAGGCCATGGCGAGGTCGAACGAGAGCTGGGCGAACGTGGCCCGGCCGCGCTCGCAGAACTCCCGGACGTCGGCGTTGGTAAAGAACTCCGGGTCGCCGAGCGGGGAGTACCCGCGCCCGCCACCGCCCTGCCCGCCACCGGACGGGGAGCCGATGGGGCCCGACGCCGGTCCCGGACCGCCGGGGCCCCGGCCGCCGCCGTACCCGCCGCCACCGCCGCCACCGGGGGTGTTGCGGGTGTAGGAGAAGTGGTAAGTCGGCCCGACGCGGGTGCGGGAGTTGCCACCGCGCGGGGGTGGGGTCTTGCCGCCCCCACCGGCGCTGCCGCCGCCGTTGCCGGAGCGGCGCGGGGGCGGGAACGGGCTGTCCGGGCCGGGGGAGCTGGGAGGGGTGCTCATCTGTGCTGCCTCCTACGGGGGTTCAGTCGGTCTCGGCGGTGAGCGGGGCGGTGGCGAGCTTGCGGCGGCGCTGCCACCAGAGCGTCTGCGCGGTGGCGGTACCGGCCAGCCACAAGAGGGCGAGCAGGCCGTTCGCGGGGCCGAACCAGACGGCCAGCGCCGACCAGGCGAGGCCGGTCGACCAGGCGGCGACGGAGCGGGTGCGGGCCCGAGCCTTGCGGCGCACGGCCGAGCGCGGGTGACGGCGCACCACCAGCGCCCACCCGGCGGGCAGCAGCACCGCCGGAACGGCGAAGGCGAGCGCGACGACCGGGGCGGCGGACAGCACACCGGCCGCCCCGAAGGTGCCGATCCCCGCCCAGACGGGCGCCCAGGCGACCCGGCGGCGCCACAGCGCACGACCGGTCGCGAGCGCCAGCCTGCCCGCGAGGGACGGCTGTTGGGGGACGACGAGCACGACCGGGGCGGTGCCCCGGCCGAGGTCGACCACGTGCGCGGCGGCAGCTCCCCGCCGGCCGCGTTGCTGCGGTATCTGGACCTTGGTGGTGCGGATGCGGGCCATGGCGAGCCTCCGTGCGGTCAGTTGGTGTAGCCGAGTTCGGCGGGGCTGACGCCGTCGCGGATGGCGGCAGCGTCGGCACGCATGTCCTGGGCCTGCCCGAGCAGGATGTTGGCGGCGGCGGCCGCCTGCTGGCGGGACCGGTCATCGTTGGTGAGGTCGGCGGCGAAGGCCCTGCCGCTCCGGGCGGCCTCGGTCTTGGCGGCGGCGCCCTGGTCGAGGTTCGCGGCGAGGGCCTTGGCGGCGGTACGGGTCCAGCGCATGGGGATTCCTCCGAGGGGTCAGGCCGCGAGGGCGGCGGCGTCGGCGCAGGTCAGGCAGGTGCCGAGGTGCGCGGGGAGCACGTAGCCCGCGTCCCGCCCGCAGGTGGGGCAGGTGCGGCGGGCGGCGTTGGCCTTGGCCAGGGCGGCGGCTTTCGCAGGGGTCATCGGCCGCACGGGCTTGGCCCGGTCGAGCCGGTAGAGGTAGGCAGTGCGGGTGCCGCCGAAGCGCGAGCGCCACATGACCTGCGCGGCGACGTCCTGCCCGCCCGGGCGCAAGCCCTTGGCGCGCAACTCCCGGCGGGTGAAGAGGCCACGCGGCGCCATGCGCCACGGGTAGGTGGGGGTGCCGCCGTGGCGGGCCCCGTCGGGGTCCCAGTGGCGCGGGCGGCTCACCGCTCCTCGCCCGTGGCGGCCTCGGGCAACTCGAAGTAGCCAACCAGCCTGATCGGCGTGCCGGCGTAGGTGGTGGTGACGCTGAGCCAGGCGAAGCTGCCCGTCGTGGCGAGGTTGACGCCGCCCGGGTCGAGGCCGAGGCTCTGGCGCCACTGCTCGAAGTCGGCGAGGGCGGTGGCGCGGTGGTGGAAGGCGAGGGTCAGGCCCTCGGTAAGGAGCAGGTTGCCCGAGGAGTCGCGCTCGTCGGTGACGACGCGCTCGCTGGTGATCCTCGACGCGGGCAGGTCGGGGTGGGCGGTGAAGAGGGCGAGCAGGGAACCGACGGCGTTGATCTGGGCGCCGGTGGTGGTGGTGTCGGTGGTGGTGGTCACGATGCCTGCTCCTCGACGCGGGGGGTGGTGGTCTCTTCGGTGGTGGCCGGGACGGCGTGCAGCGCGGGACGCTCCGGGCCGGCGGCGCTGAACTCGCGGTAGCGGTTGGCGACCCACCCGGCCGACCAGCCGGTCAGCTCGGCCGCCCGGCGCTGCGGAATGGTGGCCACCACGCAGGCCTGGATCTTCAGGCGGGCTTGGTCTTCGGGCAGCCGCTCGTCCACGGCAGGGGCGGTGAGAAGTTCCTGCCGCAGCCGCTCGATCTCGCGCTCGGCGTCCTGCTCACGCTCACGCTCACGGCGCTCACGCTCGCTCACCTCGCGCTCACGGCGATCACGCTCCCGCCGCTCGACCTCCTCCTTGCGCCGCCGTTCCTCGCGCTCGGAAGCCTCCCGGCGGGCCCGCTCCTCCCGCTCCTCGCGGGCCATGCGCTCCTCGTGCTCACGCTGCTTGTCGGCCATGCGCTCCTCGTGCTCACGGCGCTCACGCTCGCGCTGCTCGGCCCGGGCGTACTCGGCGATCCGGTCCTCGCGCTCCTGCCGCCGGCGCTCCTCCTGACGGCGGTCGCGCTCGGCCCGCTCATCGCGCTCACGGGCCTCACGAGCGGCCAGGGCGGCGGCGATCGCCCGCCGGTAGGCGAGCGAGGTTTCCGCCGTGACGATCAGCAGCAGCGGCGCCACCGCGTGGACTGCCACCCCGACCGCGTCGCGGTCCAGGGCGGACAGACCCACGTTGAGCAGCACCGTCATCAGGCCGGTCATCCAGCGCAGCACGACCGGCCAGCGGCCGCCGTCGCCGCCGAGGCGGGCGAGCGTGCTGTCCATGCGGATCACGATCACCACCGCCGCGTCCACGACCAGCGGCAGGATCGGAGCCGTCCACTGCCACCCCTTCGGAGTGTGTCCGGACATCAGCGGGGTCACCGTGAGCACGCTGTAGAGGACCGCGCCGAGCGTGATCGTCCACGTGCCCACGGCCAACGCCCGCTCCGCCGAACGGATCTGTTCCTGGCTCATCGGCGCCTTCACTGCGACCACCGCCCGGCGAGCGGTGAGCGCGTCGTGAGCGCGGTGAGCATCGGGGCGTTCATCAGTGAGCACCCCCGGCGGCGCGCCGCTCGCGGAGGGCGGCGCGCGAGCGGCGCTTGTACAGCGCGGTGCGCTCGGCGGGGGTCAGCCCACCGGCGATGCCGTGCTTCTCGTAGCGCTCCATCGCGAGTTCCAGGCACATCGTGCGGACCGGGCACCCGGCGCAGATCATCTTGGCGCGGCGCTCGGCCCACGCGGCGGCCTCAGCCCCGATCTCCTCGGGGTCGGGGTAGAACAGCTCGGTGTCGACGCCGACGCAGGCCGCGCCGCGCAGGTCGCCGTCCCCGTCCGGGTGGTACTCGGCCAGCGTGGTGGCCGCCGGGCGGGCGGCCAGGTGTGGGGTGCGGGTCGCACCGGCGATGAGGGTGTGCAACTGGGCCATCACGCCGCCGCCTTCCAGGTCAGCACCCGGCGGCGCTCGGCCGTGCGCATCAGCGAGGACGCGAACCGGGCCGCCGGCCCGTCCAGGTCCCGCAGGATCTCCCGCGCGGCGTCGAGCCGGGCGCGCCGGTCCTCGGGGGTTTCGTCCTCGGTGCCGGCGAACAGCTCGGCGTTGACACCGAGGCCGAGCGCGAGTTCCACGAACTCGGTCGGCGTCGCGGCGTCCTGGCCTGCGACAATCAGCTTCATGGGTCGTGTTCCTTCATCCGGACGGCCCTGAGCGGTCCCGGTGTTCCAGCACCGGGACCGCAGCCGTGTTGGGGTCGAACGCCGACGAGCGTTCGCGGAAGCCCGACGTACCTCCGCCGAAGCGGCGAGACGCCGGGCACCGTGATCGCTGGTCGAAGCCTCACCGGCCGGTGGCCCGGCGAGGCGACCTATGTCTCTTGTGGTCGATCGGGTTCATCGGGGCACCTCCTTCGGTCGAGCGGGCAGGGAAACTCACTGCAAGGGGGGCCACGCCCCCACTCTCCGGCCGTTGCTCGCGGTCGCCGGGCCACCTCGCCAGTCAGGGCCGGACCTTGCCGAACCCCTATCCCCTGGCCTTTGCGGAGATTGCAGCGTCCTCCGCCTCAGCTCACAGACGCCCCTTTGGAGGGGCTGTTGCACCACTCCGACAGGCGCGTTTGCGCAGTTCAGAGCAGCCCAAAGAAGGGCTGTCAGTTCGCCAGCCTCGCCATGCGAGACATGTTGAACATGTCTCTTACGATGCCGAGAAGCCGACGCTTCGTCAAGTCCTTCGCTTAGTTCGGCCGGTGAGTCCCGGCCGCGCATCAATAGATTCGGCTCTCCGACCCTGTCGGAACACGGCGCATCTGGACGGCTACGGTCCGACTTCGCTACGGTCGAAGTCGTCCCGGATCGTCCAAGCGCCGCACCATCGTCCAGGGGAGGACGGGATGGCCAATGAAAGGCTGCGAGGGGCAATCCTCGGCAGCGGCTTGAAGATTGAGCAGATCGCGGAGCGTCTCGGCGTGAGCCCACGGACCGTCGAGCGCTGGGTGGAGGCCAAGGACGAGCGCCGACCGTACCGGCGTTTCCAGTACGCGCTCGCCAACCTGTTGCAGCGAGATCTGTCGGACCTCTGGCCGGACGAGCAGACCAGTAGCGCGGCAGCGGAGGCCGGCCGGGCCGAGTTGGTGAAGCTGTACCCGCACCGCGCGGTCGTGCCGAAAGAGCTGTGGACGTCCCTCTACGCGAGGTCCACGCGGCACTTCGATCTGGTGGTGTACGCCGGCTTCTGGCTGTCGGAGGACCCGCTGTTCTTCCGCCTCGTCCGAGAGAAGGCGCAGGCAGGCGTGCCGGTAAGGCTGATGCTGGGCGACCCCGACTGCGTGGGTGTGGCTCAGCGGGGCGAGGATGAGGGGATCGGCCCAGCGATGGCGGGCAAGATTCGTAACGCGCTCGCCAACTACGCGCCGCTGTTCGGCGTCCCCGGAGTTGAGTTCCGTCTCCACTCGACGACGCTCTACAACTCGCTCTACCGAGCCGATGACGACCTGCTCGTCAACGGCCACGTCTACGGTGTCGGCGCCTACCTGGCGCCGGTGATGCACCTTTCCCAGGTGCCCGGCGGAGAGCTGTTCAGCACGTACGCGGCGAGCATCGAACGGATCTGGGAGAGCTCCCGGGCTATCACCTCGCCACATCTTGAAAGTGAGGCCGCATGAGCCGCATCGACTACTTCCATGACCCGGCCGCCCCGCCGGCGAACTCCGTTGTGCCCTCCGTTACCGCCGTCGTGACGGACACCGATGGGCGGCTGCTGCTGATCCACAAGACGGACAACAACCTGTGGGCCCTCCCCGGCGGTGGGCACGACATCGGGGAGTCCGTGGCGGACACCGTGGTTCGCGAGGTCCGGGAGGAAACGGGGATCGACGTCGAGGTGGCTGCGGTCGTCGGCCTCTACACGGATCCTGGTCACGTCATGGCCTACGACGACGGGGAGGTCCGGCAGCAGTTCTCCATCTGCTTCCGGGCACGCCCTGTTGGTGGCGTCCTGCGGACGAGTTCGGAGTCGAAAGAGGTCCGCTGGGTGAACCCAGCGGATCTCAACGACCTGGACATTCACCCGTCCATGCGGCTACGGATCCAGCACGGCTTGGCATCGGACCGCACGGAGCCGTACATCGGCTAGGCCGACGTGCCGATCTGGAGCAGTCGGCCTTCGACCCGCCGTGCTGCCTCATCGATCTCCGGCTCGGCGCGCCGGATGAACCGGCCGACGACGCTGTCGGGTCCGTACCGGCCCACAATCTCGGCGATCCGGTCGGGCGTCGTCGTCGGCGTGCCGTCAGGAGTGGTGGTCATGTCGCAGTAGATCAGCGCGTCAACCAAGTGGGGTTCCTCCAACGGGAACTCCGCCTCCAACTCCCGGCGAAGGCCCCGTTCCTCGGCTTCGAGCAGGGCACAGGAGTGGTGGGCGACCAGGCGCACGACGCGCTCGTCCACGTTCTCCGCGCGGAGGAACCGCGCGCCGTCGAGCGGGTGGAACCCGGTGTCGACGATCCGAGGCGAGTAGCCGACGTCGTGCAGGACGGCCGCGGACTCCAGCAGCTCGGCATCCGGGCCGAGGATCCCAGCCAGGGTGCGCGCCTTGCCGGCCACCCCCTTGGAGTGGGCCCAGCGGCGGGGGAGGTCGGTGGACAACAGGGACTCGGCAAGGTCGTAGGCCCACACGGGCATCTGCTCCTAGGTGTGATTGGCGGGCAGGGCGCGGATGGTCCGGCCCTTTCCGTGGCGCACTTCGAGGACCCCGGCGCCCTCCAGCTGCGCGAGGGCGCGTCGGACGGTACCCCTCGCTGCACCGGTGTGCTCGGTGAGTTCTTTCTCCGAGGGGAAGACGGCCCCAACGTCGAGCTTTCGGGCGAGGGCGGCGAGCTGGTCGAGCACCGGAACCTTGGGCTCGGCGCGTCCGACAACCCATCCGACGCCGGGCTGCGACCGAATCAGGCCCTCTGCCGCGAGGACGTCGAGAGCGCGCTTCACCGTGGTGCGGGCGACGCCGTGCTCCTCCATCAGCTCCGCCTCAGAGGGAAGCGCCGTCACCGTGGAGTCTCCGCTGATCTTGGTCCGTAGCGCATCGGCGATCCGCAGGTAGGTACCGCGCGGGCTCCGCTCGGGCACTGGCCGCTCCCTTCTCTAGGTCGATACCTAGACAGGATGAACGATTCCGGGGGAGACCTGCCAGCCTCCAGGCCGTCTGCCCATCGCGGCGGCGTTGGGCTGGCGGGGCTGGTCAGGCGCCCGGTCTCAGTTCTGGTCTCAGTCCACTGCGTCCGTGACGATCCGCTTCGGTCCCGTGTAGTCCGCTGACCTGCGGTCCGGACGAGCGTGGACGACCACGGACGGTGATTGGGCAAACTCGTAATGCGTAGGTCGCGGGTTCGAATCCCGCAGGCGGCTCAGTGAAGGCCCAGGTCAGATACCCGCTGACCTGGGCCTTTTGTCATTCCTTGGCGTGCGGGCAGGCGTCGGTAGCGCGCTGCAGGATCGCTTGCGTGAGCGATGCGTGAGCGCGGGTGTTGATCTTGGGTTAGCCCTTGGCCTTCTTGGCCTTGGACTTCGCCTTCTTCGCGGCCTTCCGCTTGGCCTTCTCGGCTTCGGCCGCAGCCTTCGCGGCGGCCTTGGCGTGAGCCTCGGCTTCGGTCTTCCGCTGGAGGGGGACGAGCTTCGCAGCGGCCTCGGCGGCGTCCTTGGCAAGCTCGGGCAGGACGCTGGTGTAAATGTCCGAGGTGATCTTGATAGAGGAGTGGCCGAGCATGTCGGACACCACCTTCATGTCGACTCCTCCTGCGAGCGCGAGGGTGGCCGCGCCGTGGCGGAGGTCGTGCAGGCGGATCGGCGGCAGGCCGGACGCGGTCACGAGCCGCTCGAACATCTCGGTGACCGTGCCCGGGTGGAGCCAGGAACCATCCTCGTTGGTGAAGACCCGGCCGGTGTTCTTCCAGGCCGGCCCCCAGTCGGCCCGCTCCTTCTGCTGCCGCTCGCGGTGGAGCCGCAGGACGGCAACCGTGTCGTCGTCCAGGGCCACCGTTCGGAAGCTCCCATCGGTCTTGGGGTCGGACTCCTCGATTGCCCAGCCGTCCTGCACGAGCTGGGCCGTCACGGTCAGCGAGCTGTTGTCGAGATTGGTCTCGGACCACGGCTGCCCGCACGCCTCACCCCGGCGAAGCCCGCGGAAGGCGATCACGTGCCACAGCGCGTACAGGCGGTCGTCGGCCACGGAGTCGAGGAACGCGCCGGTCTGCTGCGGTGTCCAGACCATCACGGGGGAGGGCTTCACGCCGGTCGCCTGCCACTGGGCGACCCGCTCCGGCGTCCAGACCAGGGCTTTCGGCTTGGCAGCCGGGTCGAGCTTGACGTGGGCGGCCGGGTTGAGGGTGATCAGGCCCTCGGGGATCGCGTCGTTCAGGGCGGTCCGGAGCGTGGCGCGGATGCGCTGGCGGGTGGTCGTGCCGGTCGTGCGCCGGAATGGCGGCATCTCGGCGAGCTCGGCCTTCAGAGCCTTGCGGCGGGCGCGGTTCTCCACGCCCTTGATCGGAACCGTGGCGAGCTCGGCCTTCAGCGCGTGCCGCAGGGCGTTGTTCTCCAGGATCTCCTCGTTGGCGTCGGCGATGGCCGTGAACATCTCGGCGAGCGTGCTCACCCGCAGCCGGTCGACGCGGATGTGCCCGATCCGGGGCTTGAGGTGGACCCGCACGTCACACTCGTATCGGGTGATCCCGGACTTGCGGATCTTCTTGCCGGCCAGCCAGGTATCGAGCCACTCGCCCACGGTGACGCGGCTGGAGAGATCCTGACCAGCCTTCAGACGGTTGCGGGTTTCCTCGATGTCGGGCAGCTGGGCCTTCTCGTCGGCGACCTTCACCAGCAGCTCGGCGACCAGGGCCAGGTCGTCGGGGTCGTCCTTGCCGAGGGCGAGCAGGCCACGAACGTGGTCGAGGTCGGCCTGCGCCTCCTTCAGCGTCTCGTAGCCGGCACGGTTGAATGAACGGCGGGTGCCGTCCTCGGCGTTGGGCAGCTCCTGGCGTATGGAGTAGGAGCCGTGCTTACGGCTGCCTGCCTTTGGGCACGCCTTGCCGAGCGGCTTCCCGGTCTCGGCGTCGCGGCAGTAGCAGCGGTGGTAGGTGGAACCCTTCATTCGTCCTCCAGATCGGTATCGGTGTTCAGCGGGGGAAGCTCGGCGTCGAGAAAGTCGAGACTCGGTGCGAGGTACGGGACTTCCAGACCGATCTCGCGCAGTTGTGCCCTGACAGGTTGAAGCCGCTCGCGGATGGCTGCGACGAAAGCGTCGTGCTTCTCCTTCGGGCCGGGAGGCCATTCCTGCTGGAAGAACTTGAACTCCAGCTGGAAAGCGTCGTGATGCTCCTCTTGGAGCTCCTGCCAGATCCGGGCGTGCTCCCGGTAGAGGCGGAGCCGGTACATCCCGATCGAGCGGCGGTCCTCTCCGGTGAAGTGGGTGAGGGCCGACCAGCGAGGGTGGCTCAGCTCGGGCAGGTAGTCGACCCAACCGCCGAGAGCTGGGGAGAAGAGCAGCTCGACCGGAGCGACGTCCAGGGCCTCAGCCACAACGATCAGCTCCGGAATCGTGATCGTCTTGCGCCTGCCGGACTCCCAGTTGGCGATGACGTTCCGGGGGACTTCGTAGCCCAAGTTCCCTGTTTCGTCGGCCACATCCTGCGCGGACAGTCCAAGGTCTTTCCTCCTTCGGGTGATTGCTCGGATCACGTCCTTGGTGATCCGTTCGTGCCAGTCGAGTGCGTCCTCGTCGTCGGTGGACCAGTGTTCCTCGCGGCGTTGTGTCATATCGACACAGTAGCCACTGGAAATCTCTTCTCCGTTGCGGCACTCCGCCGCAGCCCCCTTCCGGGGGGAAGCTCTGATTTGGAGTTCATGTGCGAACTGGTGAGATATCGGCGACAGCGCAGGGGATGGGTCGGGCCGAACTTCTCAGGCTGCCGGCGGCTATCGACCTCGATACCGCCAACCGCGCCATCGGCCTCGGACGGAGCAAGGGCTACGAGCTGGCCCGCCTCGGCGCGTACCCCTGCCGGGTCCTGCGGCTGGGCAAGAAGTACCGCGTGATCACAGCGGACCTTCTGCGCCTGCTCGGCATTGAGGCGGCGGCCGGTGAAGGTTCGGCGGCTGATGCAGCTTGACGTGGTGAGAGCCCGATCGACAAGCCTGTCTGCCGTGGGCGTACTTGCCCGATTGGAGTGGATCCTCCACCGGCATGACCGTACGTTCGTGGTCCCTCGGCGGCCTCGGCCGCCGAGGGGCCGCCGCCAAGGCGCAAGCAGTCCCTGCGAGTTGAGCGGACCGGAACCCCCGGTCCGCCGGCCCCAGGACGCACGAAGGCCCCCGGTGCAGCGAACACCGAGGGCCAGGCGAAGTCCTTACCCACGACCTTCATCGGCGGCGCGCGACGAATCAGGTCCCGCGCCCCAGTCTGGAGCTTCACCATGGAGTCTACGTCCCACCGGCCCGATCCGGCAGCTTCCACCGCGAGTTTGCCGCCGGTCGCGAGGCCCGGCGAGCCCGGATCCTTCCTGCCGGGCCAACAGCCGGAGCCCGTGTCCACAGCCTGTGGACAGGATGCCGAGGCGGCGCCTGCCGAGCTCACCGCCCCGGACGGGACCGACCTGATGCCCGACACCGAGGCGACCGAGGGCGCCGACCTGCTCGCGCGGCTGAGGGCCCAGATCGCGAAGTTCGTGATCCTTCCCTCCGAGCAGGCCCTGGACGCTGCCACGCTGTGGGTCGCGGCGACCCACCTGCAGAGTTCGTGGCAGCACGCCCCGCGCCTGGCCGTGGTCGGCCCGGCCAAGCGCTGCGGCAAGTCCCGCCTGCTCGACGTGCTCACCGAGACGGTGCACCAGCCGGTGCTGACGGTGAACTCGACCCCGGCCGCCGTGTTCCGCTCGATCACCGAGGAGTCGCCCACTCTGCTGGTGGACGAGGCGGACACGATCTTCGGCAGCCCGAAGATGGCGGAGAAGAACGAGGAGATGCGCGGCCTGCTCAACGCCGGGCACCAGCGCGACCGCTACGTGCTGCGGGTCGTCGGCAACGACCACACCCCGCGTAAGTTCCACACCTTCGCCATGGCGGCCATCGCCGGCATCGGCGACCTTCCCGACACGATCATGGACCGCTCGATCGTGATCCGCATGCGCCGCCGCGCCGAGGGCGAGAGCGTCGCCCCGTATCGCACCAAGCGCGACAGCCCCGACCTCCACGCGATCCGCGACAAGATCGCCCGCTGGACGGCACCGCTCGCCGACCGGGCCCTGCGCCTGGAGCCCGCCATGCCGGTCGAGGACCGCGCGGCCGACACCTGGGAGCCCCTGGTGATCGTCGCCGACCTCGCCGGAGGCCCCTGGCCCCGCCGTGCCCGCCAGGCGTGCAGGCGCATGGTCGACGCTGAGGTGCAGACGGAGGAGGACAACCCCGGCGGCGCGCGGATCCTCGCCGACATCCGCCGGATCTTCCACGCCGCCAGCGAGCCGGAGCCGGACAGCATGACCACCGGCCAGCTGCTGTTCGCGCTCAACGGCAACGAGGAGGCGCCGTGGGCGGAGTCGGCCCGAGGCGGGCTGACCCCGCGCGCACTCGGCGCGATGCTCCGCGAGTTCGGCATCATCTCCGGCAACGTGCGCCTCGGTGACGGAACCCAGCGCAAGGGCTACACGCGCCACAAGTTCCTCGACGCCTGGCGCCGTTACTGCCCCACCGTCCACCCCGTCACCCCCACGGCCACGGCCACGGACGAGAGCGCGGGCACGGGCAGCAGAGCCTGACCAGCCTCCCCGAACTGCCGTCCCTGCCGTAACAGCGCAGGTCACAGCACCTGCCGCCGGGACGGAACGGCCTCCCAAGACGGGAATCGCTCCCGCACCGGGGACGGCAGCACCCCGCCTGCAAGACGGCGCGTGGGACGGCAACCGTCCCACCCCGCCATCGACCCGCCGCCGCCCGGACCTAGGCGCGAGCGGCGGGCCGACCCCGGGACGGGAAACACATCCGTCTTGTGCCGTCCCTGCCGTCCCTGCCGTAAAACCGCAGGTCAAAGGCCATGCCGCCGGGACGGATACGAGCCCCAAGACGGATACCGCACCGTCCCGAACCCGAACACCGCCGCGTCCACGGCACCACCCGGGCAGCCGAACCCGCCCCAGCCCAGAGCCAGTCTCGCAGCCCCAAGACGGCAAGACGGCAAAGACGGCAATCCCACAAACCACCACCGCCCGACCCGCGAGGACCACCTTCCGCATGACCGCCACCACCCCACCGCGTCTGCCCCGCCCGGACGCCGTCCTCGTACAGGCCGCCATCGCTGGCGCCCTGTCCTTTGCCCACCTCCACGACATCGCCGAAGCCGCCGGACAACACGGCTGGAAAGCCTGGGCCTACCCCGTCTCGGTCGACCTGCTGCTCGTCGCCGCCTGGCACCGCATGCGGACCCTGCGCGCCACCGGACGCCCGGCCGGCACCGCCTGGACCTGGTTCGCCATCGCCCTGACCGCCTCCCTCGGCGCGAACGTCGCCACCGCCGGACTCCTCGACCTCGCCCACGTCCCCGCCTGGCTGCGGATCCTGGTCGCCGGATGGCCCGCCCTCGCCTTCTTCGGCGGCACCCTCCTCGCCCACAACACCACCGCAACCGCCACCAAACCGAAGCCCGCCGAGGGCGAGCTCCCGCTCCGCGAAAACCCCGAGTACACCCCGGCAGTCCAGCCCGTACCGAAGGCGGAGCAGGACGGCCTGTCCAGCTCCACGCCGGTCACAGAGCGCAGGAACGGCGGCCCGGCCTCCGACGAGGAACCAGCCGCGCCTCGCAAGCGCACCGGACGCCCACCGGCAAAGACCATGGACCAGCTCGTGGAGATGGTGCGGCCGGTCGTCGCCGAGCACGGCGTCAGCGTCGCCGTGGTCGAGAAGGCCCTCAGCGACGCCAGGATTCCGATCAGCAGCAAGCGCCGGACGGAGCTGATGACGCTCCTGCGGGATGAGCAGGCCGACCCTCAGCCCGAGCACGCCGACCGCGAGCCTGAGCAGGCGCGTGAGCATCCGGTGCCCGCCTGACGCGTCACCGCTCCATGGGTGGCCGCCCGCCAACGACTGGCACGGCGCCTGGCGGGCGGCCCCTTCACCGCCAATCGGTCTGGCGGATGTCCAACACGTGGTCAGCGACATTCGCCAAAGCATCGAATCACGCTTCCGCCGAACCGCTCGCTGCCCGAGCCGGTCTGCGCGCCGCGTGCACACCCCGCTCGCACCACAGCGCCTCGACGACCCCGCGACAGGAGATCAGCCCGTGACGGACACCCAGCACCCCCACGACACCACCGACGAGAGCGCCAAGGAGGCGATGAAGTCTCATACCGTGAAGGGTCTTTGGCGGTGGGCGTTCGGTAGTCGAGCCCCTGGCGGAGCCAGTAGTACCGCGAGTCCGACTCGTGGCCGGACTCGCGGGATCCCCGCCCCAGGGGTGGCGGAGAAGGCCCGGCGCGAGGGCGCGCCGGGCCAGGAGGCCGGGGCCGAGGGCGGCCCCGACCCGGACAAGCTCCTTGCCGTCCAACAGCAGATCCTCGCCGACGTCCGCCCGACCGAGACCGACAACGAGTCCTCCGACGACAGCGCCGCCGATGCGGCCGAGCCGAAGAACCGCCGCTACACCGGCACCAAACGCGAAGAGCGCGTCGGCCCTCTGCGGTTCGAACCCGAGGAAGAACCTCGGCTGCGTGCTGCTGCCACCGCCAACGGCTACCGTGGCCTGTCCGGGTTCGCCGCCGATGTCGTCCTGGCCTTCATAGCTGGCCGGTTCTTCATCGACCTGCCCTTGGCGGAAGAACGCCGACTCATCCACGAGTTCCGCGCCCGCGTCCTGCGCCAGATCAGCGGTATCGCCAGCAACGTCAACCAGATCGCCCGAGCCCTTAACGGCGGATACGAGCCCCCAGCCGACATCCGCCGCACCCTCGACGAACTGCACGGCCTGCTCACTGAGATCGCCGAGGCCCTTCGCCAGCCCGCCAGCCAGGAAGGCTGAACACTGCCGTGATCGCACCCATCAAGAACCCCGGCTCCAACACCCGCGGCCTGCTCGCCTACCTCTACGGACCCGGCCGCCACGACGAGCACCGCGACCCGCACATCGTCGCTGGCTTCGCCATGCTCGCCATGCCCGACCCCGGCCGCGACGAGAACGCTACCCTCACCCAGCTCGCCCGCTACCTCGACGAGCCCGTCCGCCTGCGCAACAGCGAGCCCGGCAAGAAGCTCACCGACCACGTCTGGCACTGCCCCGTACGCGCCGCACCCGAGGACCGCTACCTCTCCGACACTGAATGGTCCGAGATCGCCGAACGCATCGTCCGGGCCGCCGGCATCGCTCCCAAGGGCGACGACCTCGCGTGCCGGTGGATCGCCGTGCGCCACGCGGACGACCACATCCACATCCTCGCCACCACCGTCCGCGAGGACGGCCGGCGCCCCAAGCTCCACAACAGCGGCCAGCGCGTCGGCACCGAATGCCGCGAGATCGAGAAGGACTACGGCCTGCGTCAGCTCGGCACCGGCGACCGGACCGCCGAACGCCGCCCCACCCAGGCCGAGATGCACAAGGCCAAGCGCCTCGGCTGGGAACAGACCAGCCGTGAGTGGCTCCAGGACCGCATCCGTGCCGCCATCCCCCACGCGAGCAACGCGGAGGAACTTCTCGCCTACCTCCACGCCGATGGCGTCGAGGTCAAGATCCTTCGCTTCCCGTCCGGCGACCTTCGGGGCTACTCCGTCGCCCGCTCTGGCGACCTGAAGGCCAACGGGCAGCCGAACTACATCCCCGGCGGGAAGATCGCCCCCGACCTGTCTCTGCCCAAGCTGCAGGACCTCCTCGCGGCCAGCAAGCCGGAGGAGCACCCCACCGCCCGCCGCAACAAGCCCGCCACCCGCTGGCAGCACGCCACCAACGCCCTCGACACCTTCACCACCGACCAGGACACCGCCTGCGACAGTGGTGACGCGCGTGCGCAGGCGCACATCACCGCCCTCGGTGAACTGATCGAGGCCACCGCCCAGACCGCGCCCCAGGACCTACGCGCCGAACTCCGAGCAGCAGCAAAGACCTTCGCCCGCGCCCAGCGCTCCCAGATTCGTGCAGACCACACGGCGGCAGCCGGTCTGCGCCAGGCCGCCCGCGACCTCGTGAACGCTGGCAGCGGCAAGGACGGCAGCACCCTCTCCGTCCTCGTCGCGGCCCTCGCCTGGGCCGCGATCCTCTCTCAGCGCTGGCACACCGCCAAGGGCCACGCCCAGCAGGCCGAAGCCGCCCGCCGAACCGTCCAGCACCTCCAGACCGCCTACGACCAGGCCGCCGCCGACCAGCTCGCCTTCCTCGTCCAACGCCAGCCCAAGGAGCAGACCCGCAACACCCTCGCCAGCGACGTCCGCGCCGCCATCCCCGACCACGCCGCCCGTATCCTCGCTGACCCCAATTGGCTCGCCCTCGCAACCGTCCTCGCCGACGCCGAAGCCGGTGGCTACACGCCCCACCAGCTCCTCACCGAGGCCGCCGCCCGCCGCGAACTCGGCAGCGCCCGGCTGCCCGCCAAGGTCCTCATCGCCCGCATCCAGCACACCAGCTACAACCCCGCACCCAACCGCACCGTCGAAGCCGCACTCCTGCGCTCGCCTGCCACCCCGACCGTCCGCCATCACGCCACCAGTCCGACCACTGCGGCTGCCCTCCAACAGCCCGGGACCCAGTCCCGACGCCGCTGACCATCAGCGACCGGAAACGACTCTGCGATGGTGAGCCTCGGCTACGACGGGCTCCTGGCCGAAACGACCTGGAACTATGTCAACGGCCCTGTGGGCGGTCCACCAGTCGGTGGACCGCCCACAGGGCGGTTTCTGTTGAAGCTTGATCAGCTATCGAGGGTGGCGTTCAGGTACTCCTGCACCGGCTCGAAGAGCCCGTACGGCACGTACTCGGAGATCTCGGCGAGGGCCACCCACGGATCGAATTCCCGCCCCTCGCCGTGAGCCAACCCAAGAGTCCGTCGCGACTTCGCTGGTGACGTCGCGCCTGGAGTTCAAGGCGGCCCGGTACGACGCCCTCGCCGAGGCTCTGCCGGGCCGAATTGCGGCTGCCCAGTTGGTCGGTGCAGCCGAGGAACGAGCCCGCAACGTCGCCCAGCTCTACAACATCGCCGTCCGGCTGTGCATCAAGATCGGCGACAACAACCTGGTTGCCATCACCGCTGACCGCGCGCTGACTGCCGCCCGGGCAGGCGGAGATCCGCTGGTCGTTGCCGAGGCACAGCGCATGGTCTCCAGCGCCTGGCGCCGCCAGGGCAGCCTGTCTCGGGCGACCGACATCGTGGTGGTCGCGGCCGAGGACCTGCTCGCGGACAACTCAGTTCCAGAAGCCGCCCGTTTGGCCGCCCGCGGCGACCTGTACGCCACCGCCGCCTACACCGCCGCGAAGACCGGTGACCGCTCCTACGCCCACGCCCTGATCCGGGAGGCCGCCGACAGCGCCGCCGCTGCTGGCCGGGCTTCCGGCTTGACGGATGGCATCCAGGGCGTCGCCCTACACGAGCTGTCGGTCCACTACGAGCTCGGCGACGCCGGCCAGGCAATCGAGTTGGCCAGGACCATCGACCCCACCGCGCTACCGACCGCCGAGCGACAGGCCCGCTTCTTCACCGACGTGGCCCGCGCATTCGACCAGTGGGGCAAGCCCGAGCAGTGCTTCAAGGCCCTGCTCGCCGCCGAGGAGGCCGCCCCGCAGGAGATCCGCCGGGGCGCCGTCCGCGACCTCGCCGCCAGCCTGCTGCGGCACGACCGCAAGCTGCCCGGTGTTCGGGACTTCGCCGCCCGAGCGGGCGTGCAGATTGTCTGACCCGTAGCAGGATTACGGCCCGTAGCCCGGCTACGGATCCGGTCTTCGGCCTGGCAGTTCACTGGGGAACGTCCACTCCCGCCCCTGCTGCCGAAGGCCTTCGCATGCCAACGCACAGCACCTCCCTGCCCTCCGTCGGCCCCCAGCACGCCGCCGAACCGGACCGCGACCGGTTCGGCGCCTTCCTGACTGCCTCCTGGGCCGCCCTGCACCTGCCCGTGCTGGCCTTGCTCGGCCTCTCGGTCCACCACCAGGTCGAAGCCCGTTTCCAGGCTGCGGCGACCGCGCCGGAGCCCATCTCGTAGGTCATGACGACCGCCAGCCCCCCTTCTTCCGCTCGCTCGCCCGAGAGGAGAACCAGCCCATGCACCGACTGCCAGAAACTCCCATGATGAGCGCCGAGTTGGCGCGCATCGACTACCGCACCACCCCCGAGTACTACATCGACACCGAACAGGTCACCGACCCCGTGGTGCTGCACCTGTTGAGCTGCTGCCCGACCGTGTTCGGCCTCAAGAAGGCCGTCGCGGACCTGCTGGCCGGGAACCTGGACATCACGCTGCCCGAGCCCGTCGGGGTCATCGAGCCCGGCGCCACGGTCCGCGGCCAGGTGATCGCGGCGGCCGGAGCCGTCATCGCCGAGGGCGCGTTCGTCACCGGCCCGGTGCTGGTCTGCCCCGGCGCGGTGATCGAGGCCGGCGCCCGGGTCCGCGACAACACGGTCATCGGGCCTGACTGCCGGATCGGCTTCGGCGCCGAGGTCACCCGCTCCTTGCTGACCGGTGGCGTCTTCATGAAGCACACCAGTTTCATTGGGGACTCCGTACTCGGCCTCGGCGTCAACATCGGTGCGTTCGTGTCCACCACCGGCCTGCGGGTCACCTCAGGGCCGGTCACCGAACCGGCCACCGAAGAGGTCTGCGCTCACCTCGACGGCCGCCGCGTCGCCACCGGCCAGACCAAGTTCGGCGCGGTGATCGGCGACGGCGTGATCGTTCCCGCTGGCACCGTGCTCCAGCCCGCCACCCTGATCGGCGCGCACACCCTGCTCTACCCGAAGACCCAGGTCGGGGGCTTCTTCCCGGCCGGAAGCCAGGGAAGGTGACCATGCCCACCACCGACACCACCCCGACGACCGGCGAGCGGGCCGTGCGGATCACCGGCGGCCGCCGCCTGGCCGGCACCGCCACCGTCCAGGGCAGCAAGAACATCGCCCTGCACCTGTACGCCGCCGCGATCCTCGCCGACGACCCGCTCACCCTGATCGGCGCACCCGAAATCCTGGACACCCTGGTTGTCGCCGACATCCTGCACCGCACCGGCACCCGCACCACCGTGACCGGCGACGAGTTCGCCACCCGCCCGGCCGACTCCTACTTCCCCGTCATCCCGGACGATCTCGGACGGCGCATCCGCACCACCGCGGTGATGGGCGGCGCTCTGCTGGCCCGCACCGGCAAGGTCACCTTCCCGCTGCCCGGCGGGGACGCCTTCTGCGCCCGCTACATCGACCGGCACCTGGCCGCGATGGAAGCCGCAGGGGCCGAGGTCGAGGTGGACCGGGGCCGGGTGCGGGCCCGATTCACCGGCAAACGGCTGCCGTTCATCACCGACGCCGAGACCCGCTCGTGGGGGCCGAGCCTGGGTGCGACGGTCACCGCGATGCTGCTGGCCGCCCGGACTCCGGGCACCTCCGCGATCCTCAACCCCAGTGTGGAACCCGAGGTCACCCACACCGCCGCCCTGCTCTCGCAGGCCGGCGTCGGCATCGAGTGGCGCGGCAGGAAGGTCCTGAACGTCACTGGTACCGGCCGCATTCGGGGCGGGGTGTTCACCGTGCCGCCGGACCGGCTGGAGGCCGCCACCCTCGCGCTGGCCGCCGCCATCACCGGTGGCACCGTCCACCTGGATGGCTTCCCGCCGGCCGCGTTCCCGGACGGGCTGGTGTCAGTGTTCGCCGATGCCGGAATCCAGCTCGACCCGCTGGACGGCGGAACGGCCATCAGCACCCCGGCTGGGCGGCGGCCGGTGCAGATGGCCACCGGCCCGCACCCGGGCTTCCCGACCGACGTGCAGCCGCAGCTGACCGCCTTCCTCACCCAGGCCGAGGGCACCTCCCGCATCAACGAGCGGATCTACACCCAGCGCGACACTCACCTGCCCGCCCTGGCCGCGTTCGGCGCCGCCGTCAAGGCGACCGGCTCGGTGATCACCGTCCGGGGCCGATCCGCCCTCACCGGCGCCGACGTGGCCGGGGAAGACATCCGGGCGGTGACCGCTCTCGTGATCGCCGCCCTGGCCGCCGAGGGCACCTCTACGATCCGAGGGATGTATCACCTGCGGCGCGGATACGGCAGCCTGCTGCCGAAGTTGGCCGCGCTCGGTGCCGACCTGACGATCGACCAGGAGTAGCCGTGACCCTCACCGTGCCGTGGAAGCCGAACGCGCTCGCCGACCTGCGCGAGTGCCTGGATCTGATGACCGCTGACGGCACCGTGCCTGGTGGTGTCATCGCCCACGGCACCTTCGACACCGAGCCCGGCTACCTGGCGTCCGGCGTCGTCGCCCCGGAGTGCGGCGACGCCCGGCCGGGGCCGGGCACGGTGTACGACGTGGCCTCGCTGACCAAGGTCCTGGCCACCTGGCCGCTGGTCGGCACCTCCCTCATGGATGGCTTCACCCTGGACACCCCGATCCGCGAACTGCTGACCGGCATCCCGACCGAGGCGCCCGGAGGCCAGGTGACGGTTCGCCAGGTCCTGACCCACACCTCCGGCCTGCGGGCCGACACCCGCCTCGACCAGTACCGCAACCGCACCGAACCGCTTGCCCACCTGATCTGCGGAGAGCCGCTGATCGCCGACCCCGGGGCCGGTCACCGCTACATCAACCGCGGTTTCATTCTCCTCGGCCTGGCCCTGGCCCACTACCGCTGCCAGCGCCTGGACGAGCTGGCGGCCGAGCTCTGGCAGCACCTCGGCATGGCCAGCACCACCTACGGCCCGGTGCCCCGCTCCGCCCAGGTCGCCCCGACCGAGCAGCGGCTGACCGGCGGGCCCCGGCTGTGGGGGATGCCGCACGACGACAACGCCGCCCTGCTCGGCGGAGTCGCCGGCCATGCCGGGGTGTTCACCACCCCGGTCGACCTCGCCACCTTCGCCACCCACCTGCTGGCCTCGCACGCCACCGATGGGCCCCTGGGCCGCTGGCTCACCGCCAGCATGCAGCCGCAGGCCGAGATCGAGCCGGGCCTCGACCGCGGCCTGGCCTGGATCCTCGCCGACGAGGGCAAGGTCGCCTACCACCACGGCTTCACCGGGACCAGCCTCTACCTCGCCCCGGCTACCGGCCGCTACCTGGCCATTTGCACCAACGCCGTCTACCACCACCAGGACAACCGCACCCGCCTCGCCCCGCTGCGGGCTCTCGCCCTCAAGGCGATCACCGACGAACCCTAGGAGGGCCACCCGTGCCCAGCACCACGCTCGCGTCCCTCACCACCCTGCGGCTCGGCGGCCCGGCCAGCGACGTCCTGCAGGTCGCCGACCCCGATGACTGGTTCGAACTGGTCCGTACGATCGGCGACCGGCAGGAGGACTCACCCCTCACTCTCGGTCACGGCAGCAACGTCATCGCCTCCGACACCGGCTACGAGGGCACCGTCGCTGTGATGAACACCCGAGGCATCGCCGTGAAGCGGGTGGGCGACGACACGGTGGCCGCGACCGTCCAGGCCGGCCACCCGCTCGCCGACCTCGTCCAGTGGGCCGCAGCCGAACACCTCGCCGGGATCGAGTGCCTGGCCGGCATACCCGGCACTGTCGGCGCCGCCCCCGTCCAGAACGCCGGCGCCTACGGCCAGCAGGTCTCCGACGTCCTTGACCACCTCACCGCATGGGACTGGGACATGGGCCGACTGCGGACGCTGCCCGCCCCGGCATGCCGCCTCCGCCACCGCGACAGCCGCTTCAAGAACGACCCCGGCCGCTGGACCATCCTCACCGCGACGTTCCACCTCACCCGCTCACCAGCTGCCCCGATCAGCTACCAGCCGCTCGCCGACGAACTCGGCGTCCCTGTCGGTGCCCGACCGCCGGTCGCCGAGGTGGCCGCCGCCGTCCTCGCCAACCGTCACCACCGTGGACTCCTCCTCGACCCCCACGGTCCCGACGCCCGCCAGGCCGGATCGGTCTTCCTCAATCCGCCCGTCTCCGCCGCCCAGGCCGCCCGCTGGTCGGCGGCCGGCTGTCCGGTCCACACCGACAGCGACGGGCAGCTGCGGGCCAGCGCTGGCTGGCTACTGGAGCACATCGGTTACCGCCCCGGCTACAAGATCGCGGACGGCATCCGCTGCTCGGAACGCCGGACCCTCACGCTCACCGCCCACAACGGAGCGACCGCGACGGGCTTCGCCCAGGCCCTTACCGAACTCTCGGCGCAGGTCGAGATCGCAACCGGAATCAAGCTTCGGCCCGAGCCGACGTTGGTCGGCGCCTGGGCATAAGGAGTCGTGTGGGAACCAAGACCTCCATGACCACCGAGACCGTACCCCTCCGCGCCGCCATCAGCAGTCAAGACGACGGCGGGCACTGGCACTTCGCACGTGGCACCACCGACCCACCGTTGCATACCCGTCTCCGCCTCAACTGGCGCTTCCACGCCGCCGCCAACGACCCGCAGCAGACCAAGGAGATCAGGTGATCAAGGTGCGGCCCAGCCAGCAGATGCAGTCCCTCGGTGTCGTCCAACAGGGCATCCACATCCTCAACCAGCCCGCCGAACCCTTCGGTCTCCCGGCCGAACGCGCCGCCGCCCAGACGGTGATCGACGAACTGTTCGCCGTCGTCGATCGCATCGGCCGCGTCCACTCCTTCGCCAAGGGCATGGGCCTCGCCGCCCCGCAGATCGGCATCCCCCGCTCCGCCGCCCTCGTCCTCCCCCCCCACCGCCGGCGCCGAGCCGATCATCCTGCTCAACCCGACGATCGCGGCCGTCTCCGACGAGACCGACGAGAAGTACGAGGGATGCCTCAGCTTCTTCGACGTCCGCGGCATGGTCCCCCGTCCCCTCCGCATGAGCGTCACCGCAACCAGCCTCGACGGCATCATCACCACGGTCACCTACGAGTTCGGCCTCGCCCGCCTCATCGCCCACGAGATCGACCACCTCGACGGCCTGCTTTACACCGCCCGCATGCGCCCCGACGTCCACCCGATCCCGGTCGAGGAGTACCGGGGCACGGGCTCGGCCTGGGCGTACTAATCAGCGAAATGGCGCTGGCCGCATCGAACGCGCTAGAGGCTGAGCACATCCGAGCAGGCACGCATGCCAGTGACACATGTCACACTTCTGACATGTGGGTAAGAGACTTGTATTCAGGCGTAGGTGGCGGCCTCTACACCGGCGTTAATGGCGGGGCATACACCGGCGTTGGCGGCGGCGCGTACACGGGAGTGGGTGGAGGAGCCTATGCGGGAGTAGGTGGCGGTGCTTACACAGGCGTAGGAGGGGGCCTGTACTCCGGCGTCGGCGGTGGGATGTACGCGGGCGTAGGTGGCGGCTTGTACACGGGCGTCGGCGGCGGCCTCTACTCAGGCCCGGGGGGAGGTCTCTACAACGGCCCAGGAGGCGGCCTCTACCGAGGCGCGTGCCCGAACCCGTTCATGTGGAACTGGCCCCCTCGGGCAGTCATGCGGCAGTACATGGAAGAGCACGGCATGTCACACCTAGTCGAGATGCTCTCCCACCAGGGCTTCTGGGGCTGACGGCGCCGGCTCCGAGACCGCCACCGGACCAGCCGAGTCGACGAGGCGTGGTCTCAGTCTGGTCTCGTTCACCCCCGCCCAGGTGGGTCCGGCTGCTGCTCAGCGGTTTCGCTTCGGCGCAGGTCAGGACGTATCCGCCGCCTTCACGAGGCCCGGGCCGCTCAGCGGCCCGGGCCCTCGTCGTCTCGTGGTTGCAGTCGCTGCTCACCGCCGCCCGGATCATCTCGATCTCCACCGAACGCTCACACCAGCCATCATGGCCATGCTCGGCAGGTGCCTCGCCGTCGCCTACTGAGCCTTGAGGCCAGCCATCGCGGGTGTTCCCCAGGTTGGCTTGGAGGTCGACGTGCCCACTTCGACGGGCGCCGTGTTCGGGATCGACGCCTGCCTCCGCCTGGTGTACTCCCACCACGCCAACGCCGACGCCGACCCGGTCACCCTGCAGTACATAACGCCGCCCTGGCACGAGGGCGGCCAAGCCCAGACCATCGAACAGTAGGCACACCCAGAGACACCAACGCCGCCACGGCGCCCCAGCCCTGGAGGCCGAACACCCCGATCGACCACTCGCCCTCCAGGGGTTGGCCACGCACCGTCGCCCGCCACCTCCAGGAGACGGGGGCGAGTTTGGGCCGCTGGTCGCCCTCCACCCTCGGAACGGGCAGCAACTGTGGCCCGCGACCTCCGCCAGGTCTCGCCGGCGGAATCGACCAGCGGTCGCCCGACTGGGACTCCGGTATCCGCCAGATCGGACAGGGCCGCCAGGTTCTGGCGTGATGCTGTGTGCTTTCCGGCGGCAGGCGCCCTCCTTGGGCGATATTCAGACAACAAAGATGAGTTGGATACTGCTCAAGCCAGTAGGCCGGCGCTTGAACTGGCCGACGTTTCCCCGAGCACCTGAGCGTAGCCAGGAAGCTACCAAAGGTGAGGTGGCCTGATACTTGATGGAACCATGATGGCGATCACGGCCAGATGCACCTGCTGACAGCCTGCGATGTTTGCCCTGCGACTAGCTTCCACGGATCCTGAAAGGCTTTCTACAGGCGACACTTGGAGGGGTAGGCCTTGAAGCAGCCAGCGCTGCGCGCGGATGATCCGCAGGTTGTCAGGCACACGCGTGACCTGGTCGAGTTCCTACGGGAGTTCGTGCGCAGTTCCTACAAGCCGGTGCGCGACTGTTCGAAGTACAAGCAGGTGCTCTGGCTTGCCGAATGCCCCGACGAGCTCGTTCCCGCGAAGCTGGCAGCCAGCGGGGTGCTGTTCAAGGTCAAGCACTATCCGGTACGACCCGCGCCGACAGTTCCCGACGTGTTGCAGGGCTGGATTGAGCCGCAGGACGTGGCCTCCGCAACAACCGGGGACCCGCTGCTGGCTGAGGTCGGACCCGGCCGCGGCTATGCGGAGGACGAGGACGGCAACACCTACGAGATCGACGAGATCGCCAGGGAAGACGCCCTGGACGTGCTGAACGCCTACAGCCGCTGGCTCCCTGAGTGGAGGCGCTGGGCGCAGCGCGAGCAGGCGGAAGAGCCGTACCGGCAGCTACACCGCCGCCTCTACCGCATGGCGACCCAGATCCAGCGGGAGGGAGAGGTCTTCGAGGCAGTCCTGAGTACCGGGCTGTTGTCCTTGGACCGTGGGAGCAAGAGAGAGCGGGTGTACAGGCACGTTCTGACGGTCCCCTTGGTGCTGGCTGTGGACCCGGCGACGGTTCACATCACCGTCTCGCTGTCGGACGGTGACAGCCCGAGGCTGGAGGACGGGGACTTCCTGGACGAGACCCACGGCTACACCGCGCAGTTGCTGAACGCGCTGCGGTCCCGGGTCGAGGAAGACACCTTCCATCCTCTGTCCACGGATGCCCTGGAGGTGCTGCGTTCCTGGTGCGAGCGGGCTTTCGGTATGGAGCACGCGGCACGCTTCGACGATTCCTGGAGCCGCCCGGACGAGACTTCCCAGGCCGAGCCCAGCGTCTCGTTCTCGCCGGCGATCGTTCTGCGCGAACGTGGCCAGGGGGCGCTGGTCACCTTCTACGACGGCATCGCCCGCCGCTTGGCTCAACCGGGCGCCGTGAGCCCGCTCGGGCTCGCGCAGTTGCTGTTCCAGATCGAGCCTGAGGAGCGGACGGGCTGGGCGGCTGGAGGGGCGGGAGGTTTCGAGCCCGCGCTCGGACCGGATCCGTTGTTCCCGCTCCCGGTCAACCGAGCACAGCGCGAAGTGCTGAGCCGGCTGCAGAAGGACACTGGTGTCGTGGTTCAAGGACCGCCCGGAACCGGCAAGACCCACACCATCGCCAACCTGATCTCGGCGCTTCTGGCCGACGGCAAGCGGGTCCTGGTGACCAGCGAGAAGGCACAGGCGCTGAAGGTCCTGCGCGACAAGATCCCGCAGAAGCTGCGCCAGCTCTGTGTTCTGCAGGGAGACTTCAGGTACGAGGGCGGGGACGAACTCGGACAGTCTGTCCGGTCCTTGTCCCATCTCAGCGCCTCGGTGACAACCGATCAGCTCGCCGAACGCATCGAGGGGCACCAGCAGGACCGGTCGGACCTGGAGAAACTACAAGCCGAACTGCGCGCGGACCTGCGTGATCTACGGGAGGCCGAGTGGGTTGAGCACCCCGAGCCCGCAGTGGCGCCGGGGTACTCCGGGCGGCTCGCAGAGATCGTCGAGCTGGTCGCCGAGCGCGCGCCGTCCTACGAGTGGCTTCCCGAACTGCCAGCAGATGCGCCTGCCCGTCCGCCGATCACGGCCGAAGAAGCCCAGCGCCTCCTCGGGCTTGTGGAGCGTCACGGGTTCGAGGTGCTCACTTCGCGTGCCTTCCTGTGTCCTGCCCCCGAATCCCTGCCTGCTCCGGCTCGGTTCGAGGAACTCGTGCGAAGTCTGCAGGCCGCTCTGGAGGTGTCAGGCAGCGCGCCCTCAGAAGCGTCACTGACGATGGCGGACCGAGGAGAGGAACTGATCGACACCGTCATCAGGCTCCTCGACACCGCTGAGCGGGCGCTCCAGCAGGAGGGGCTGCCGGCAGATCCGGCAACGTGGCCGCAGGACCACTGGGAGACCACCGCGCTGGTCGACGGCATGACTGACAAGCGTCAGCAGCTATGGGAAGGGGTGCGCCGCCACTCCGTCCGTGCCGCGGAGGTACGTGACCGACTGCTCGGCATGCCTCTGATGGAGGTCGTGCTCCCTCAGGTGTCGCAGACCGAAGAGCCGCACCAGCGGTCGGCTGCCCGCGAGTTCGCGCAGTACCTGAGGACGAACGGCCAGCCGAGCAGATGGGCGCTGAAGAAGCCCTTCCACAAGCAGGCTCGTCCTCTGCTGGAGAACTGCCGGGTCGACGGCCGCGTCCCGCGGACGGCCGAGGAGGTAGAGGCCGTGGTCGTGCACCTCGAACTGCGGGAGTGCGCGCGGCAGCTCCAAGAGCGGTGGAAGGCGTTCCCCGCTCCCAAAGTCGAGGGCGACTCCGAGGCGGTGTTGTCCGAGTTGTTGGACCGCTACACACTGTTGCAGGCGGTGGACTCGTTCACCGGGGCGGCGCGTGCCGTGCACGACGCTCTGGTGAAGGCCGGGGTGAAGGGGCTCATGGTGCGCTCCCCGGAGCAGTGGAACGAGGTACGTCAGACGGCCGGGCGCGCGCGGCTGGTGCTGTCAGCCAGGCTGGCGGAATGTGAACTCGCTTCCTTGATCGAATCGCTTCCCAACCCGAGCGGCGCCGATGTACCCGAGTTGGCGGAGGTCCACCGCGCAGCGTCGAACCGGGACGCAACCGCGTACGCCCGGGCGATCGACGCCGTGGGAGCTGCCTACCTGCGGGAAGCCGACCGCAGGCAGGCGTACGAGCTGCTCGCGCAGTTGCAGAAGGGACTGCCCGAACTCGGGCGCGCATTCGCCGCTTCACCCGCGGACCCGCGGTGGCAAGGGCGGTTCGCAGAGCTTGACCGGGCGTGGTCCTGGCAGTTGGCGAAGCGCTTCATGGACCGCATGCTGTCTCCGGGGCGAGAGCCACAGCTCGAGAGCAAGCTCGCGGACGTCGAGGAACAACTCAAGAGCGTCAAGGAACAGCTCGCCGCGGACCGGGCACTGTTGCACTGCCTCGAGCGGATGACCACCAGGCAGAAGCAGGCGCTGAGCGCCTACGCCACTGCGATGTCGCATGCCGGACGCGGTGCGACGGCGCAGGGAAAGCGGCATCTGGCCGCGGCCCGGTCCGCGATGCGTGACGCGCGTGGAGCGGTGCCCGCGTGGGTCATGCCGCTGCGGCAGGTGGTCGAGATGCTGGATCCGGAACCTGACGCCTTCGACGTCGTCATCGTCGATGAAGCCAGCCAAGTCGGCTTGTCTGGACTGCTGTTGCTGTGGTTGGCGCCCCGGGTGATCGTCGTCGGCGATGACAAGCAGTGCGCACCGTTCTATACCGGCAACAAGCACGACAAGATCAACCAGAAGGTCGATGAACGGCTGGCCGGCTTCACCGACTGGCAGCGGGACGGCTTCAACCCGAAATCGAACCTCTACGAGTTGCTGTCCGCTCGCTTCCCCGAGGTCATCCGGTTGACCGAGCACTTCCGTTGCATGCCGGAGATCATCAAATGGTCCTCGCGGCAGTTCTACCCGGACAACGAGTTGGTCCCCCTGCGCCAGTACGGTGCCGACCGGCTGAGGCCCCTGGAAGTTGTCCATGTGCGCGAGGGCTACTGCGAGGGGACGCGTGAGCGTCTCGTCAACCGGCCTGAGGCGGAACGCCTGGTCGGAAAGCTGCAGGAGCTGATCAGCGACCCTGCGTACGCGGGGCGGAGTATCGGAGTTATCGTCCTGCGGTCCGGCGCGCAGACGCGGTTGCTGGAGGACCTGATCGACGCGGAGATCGGCCCTGAGGCAAGTGAGCGGCACAACATCCGAGTCGGAACCGCCGAACAGTTCCAGGGGGACGAGCGGGACGTGATCCTGCTCTCCATGGTGGTGGACGGTGACCACGTCCGGGCGCTGACCGGCTTGAACGACGGCAGGCGCTTCAACGTCGCGGCGAGCCGTGGCCGTGATCAGATGTGGCTCTTCACCTCCGTGACCCCGGATCAGCTAAGTAGCAAGGATCTGCGGCACTCCCTGCTCACCTACATGCAGAACCCGCCGGCCTTGCACCCCGCACCGCCGACCTTGGCGACGGTCACCCCCGATGAGAGGTGCGCCCCGTTCGACTCACTGTTCGAGCAGAAGGTCTTCTTGGAGATCAGGCGGCGCGGTTACCACGTCCTTCCCCAGTGGGAGGTCGCCGGCAAGTTCATCGACCTGGTCGTGGTCGGGGAGGACGCGCGGCTGGCTGTGGAGTGTGACGGCAGCCCTCACCACGCCACCAGCAAGAAACGCCAAGAGGACTACGAGCGTGAGCGGGACCTGCGGCGTGCGGGATGGACGTTCTGGCGAGTGCGCAGCAGCGAGTTCGCGCTGGCGCCCGACCAGGCGCTCGCACCCTTGTGGCGCAAGCTCACAGCGCTCGATATCCGGCCGGGCGCGGCCGAATTCGAACAGTTTGCCTCTGATGGGGCGAGCACCTGGAACCCAGTCGCCTTGTCCGACGGGGCGCCGTACGCGGACATTGATGACGAAACGACCGATGCCGAAGATCTGTCCGCCGATGACGCCCAAGGAGACCTGACATGAGCCAGTCGTTCGACGAGAGCGTCCTCATCGAGATCGCCTATTTGATTTGTGGTGACGATTCACCACTGCTGTACCGCAGGGGCTACGAGATCGCCGAGTTCCTGCGGCGCGCGAAGTGGGAGGACGTCCCCGACCCCGATGGCACATCGCGGCACCAGTGGACGCTCGACCTGCTTCGCGAACGCCAGGAGGAAGGCGAGGGCGATACCCTGAAGGCAGTGCTGCGACTCGCCGACCAGCGTGAGTACGTTGGCCAGCCGTGCGAGTACAAGGCCACTGTCGCTCGACTCGACGAGGTTCTCGCCCTGGAAGGGTGGCGAATCGGCTACACGGAGGGACAGCCGGTCCTCGTACCGGTCGAGGCCGACGCCGGCGATTCGGTGCGGATGCCCAGGGTCGAACTGCAGGTCTCCGTCTCGCAGGTAATCAGCGACCCGGCGTTGGCAGCGGCGGTCCAGACCAGGCTCGACGAGGCGCACACGTGTTACGAGCACGGTGCGTACACGGCAGCCGTGATCATGCTGGGCAGTCTCCTGGAGGGGGTTCTCGTGCACGTCGCCCAGGTGCGCGCAGTTGCTCGGACACTGAGAAAGCGACCGGAGGACATGGGCCTGAAGGAGCTCGTCGATCTCGCGCACGACAACGGCTGGATCGAGCACGACGCGAAGCTCGCTTCGGAACTCGTGCGGCACTACCGCAACCTGGTGCATCCAACGGCGGAACGACGAACCGGCCACGGGCCCAACCGCGACACGGTCGACATGTGCTGGCCGGTAGTCAACGCGGCTCTCAACGACCTGGCTGCCACTGCGTCGGCCGCACCCGCCCGGCCGGCCCCTTCGGCTCCGGCCACCTCCGAGACGAACCGCCCAACCCCGGCAACCGTCGCCCGACCTCGACGTCCTTCCGGGCCGGCCAACGGACGGGCGAGCCGTTCGCGTAGTGGGGCAGGGCCCGCACAACCGACGACGAATCCTGGATAGCCCGCAGGCCCGAATCGGACGCGTCGGCAATCTCGACATGCCACTTTGGCAGGTGGCCGCCGCAAGCGCGGTCGAGGGCTATGGCCTGGTTGCAGTTCTGGTTGCATTCACCCCCATCCAGTGCCGTTCAGAGCCAAGTCGCCAAGCCACTCCGCCGCAGGTCAGGACCTCTGCGACCGTCCTCGGACGGCCGGACGAACATTTGGAAAGCGTGTTGGGGGCAACCCCTCACGAGTCCGAATCTCGTATCCTCCGCCGGCAGAAGGCCTGGACCGCTCAGCGTTCCAGGCCTTCGTCCGTCGTTTCTGCGGCCTGGCGACTACTCAACCCCGCCCCGCCGGTGAGCCGCCGGCCGAGCCATCGGGTCGGCACCCGCCGAGCGCTGCGCACCGGCAAAGGCCCGAACCGGCAGGCACGGCAGACGTGAGGCCCCAGGTGCGCCAGCACCCGTTGAGCCACAGGCATGCGTGCAAGCTCTACTTATGGTTGATTTCATCCACACGGTACTACCAGAAAGCCACCCGACGTGACACGAAAAAGGCCGCCATGAATGAAGCATCGAATTGGGTGGATGCTCGCAGGCGCCCCGGCAATAAGAAATAGTTTATATCAAACTATGCCTCTGAGCTGCGATGAAACCCCTCCGTCGACCTGGCGAGATCGGCCAGGAAACGCGTCAGCAAGGCCCACCAGTGCTGCGACCTGGGACGTTTTCGCAAAACACTCGAAGTGGTTATGCTGTTGAGCGCCTCACAGGGGTTCGCGTTCAGCGGTCGTTCCGCCGGACCGCCGCGCCCTTCGTGATGATCAACAGCCCTCAGGGGGAGGTGGAACGGTCAGGCTGCTGATCTGACGCATCGACAGATGACGCTAGGATCAGTTGATCCCGCACCCAGCGGGACCTGGGTGTCCGGACTTACCGGAGGCCCGGACGCCCCGTGCCAGCAAGTCCGGTAGGGGGTAAACCCAATGGCCGACAACAACAGCCCGACCAGCCAGGCGGGAACGGCCAGTGGGCACCGTGAACTGAACCCTGCTGCAACCGACCGCCTCGCCGAGGCGATCATCCGAAACACGAAGGCCATCGAGAAGGGCACCTGGGCGACCGGGCTCCTCGTACTCGTGACCAGCGTGCCCGTCGTGATCGCTGCAGTCCCCGCGGTCAAAGCCCTGATGGGCCACTAGCAGCAAGGAAAGGCGCGTGGCCCGGAGCTGCAACTCCGGGCCACGCAAAGCGGTGCTCCACACAACAGTGGGGGTCGGTCTTGCTCACCTCGGGCCGGCCCCCATGCGTCTCAACTCGACTCGCGCCTAGGCGCTTGGCTGTCAATCTAAACGCTTGACAGCCAATCTACAGCATCCAAATGTGGTGTGCTTCTTTCTGTCGGGCCGTCAACGCGGAAGTTTCCAGGGCCTTCCCCCGCGATGTTTCGAAGCTCTCCCACAGACGGCCATGCAGGGCCTTCGGCCTTACTGGGGCCCAAGGGATCCGCCGCAGGGCGTCACACCTAAGCGTGAGCCTCGGCATACTCCGTTCTCGCCTCGGTCGCCGGGAGGGCGGCAGGGAAGGCCTAGATGAGCCCAACTCTGGCAGCGGGATCGGCGCGTCAAAGACATCAACGACGAACTCCGATGGGTGCAGTTCGTCCTGAGTGAGTGGTGCTTCAGGCTGCGAGGCGGAGTCTGTCCTGGTAGCGGGCTTGGTGGACACGACGGTGTTCCTGCTTGA
>NZ_JBSFJV010000038.1:0-70813 GCF_053598235.1 Kitasatospora sp. NPDC001159 | reverse complement strand
CGCCACCAGCTGGCTGCCCTCGTCCTGCACGCCCGCCCGGTTCTCCCGGACAGCGCGCGATCGCGGACCCGGGGCCTCCCCGCGCGCCGGGCGGTCACACCGACGGCCGGTGCGCCGTGATCCGAAGGCCCGTTCAGGCCAGCCCCAGCACGACCCCGGTGCCGGTGAGCAGCAGCAGCGCGGCGCCGTTGGCGCGCGGTAGCGCGAGCGCCGTACCGACCGCCTCGCGCAGCAGCTGGTACGGGCCGTGGGCGAGCAGCCCGTCGGCGCCGAGCACCCGGGCGGGGGCGCCGGCCCGCCGGGCGGCCAGGGCGGAGCGGACGGCGTGGAAGCCGCTGGTGACCACCGTGCAGCGGTAGCCGGGGCGCTCGGCGGCCATCAGGGCGGCGCTGAACCGCAGGTTCTCGACGGTGTTCACGGCCCGCTCCTCGCGCCGGATCCGCTCGGCGGAGACACCCCGGGCGGTCAGGTAGCGGGCCATCGCGGCGGCCTCGGTGCACTCCTCGTGCGGACCCTTGCCACCGGTCACCAGCAGCAGCGGCGCGTACCCGGCGGCCTCCTCGGCGGCGAAATGTTCCAGCGCGGCGTCCAGTCGGGCCGCCAGCGCCGGCGCGGGCTTGCAGCCGTCCAGCGCGGCGCCCAGGACCACCAGGTAGTCGGAGCCGGCGGGCACCGGCCGGTGGCGCTGCTGCAGCGCGCAGCCGAGGAAGCCGAGCAGCCAGAGCAGGACGTACCCGCCGAGCAGCACGGCGAGGAGGAACAGGGCGCGCATACCCGTCGAACGCGCCCGGTGGGAACACCGTTCCGGAACGCGGCGGAGCCCACGTCCTCCGGTGAGGAACGTGGGCTCCGGGATGTCCGGCCGACCGGGCTCAGCCGACGTCGGCCGCCGGTGCGGCAGGGGTGACGGGGGCGGCGGGGGTGCCGGCCGCACCCGGGCGCTGGCCGCGCTTGTGCAGCGAGGCCAGGTAGGCGTTGTAGGCCTCCAGCTCGGCGTCGCCGCTGCGGTCCTCGGCGCGGTCGCGGCGACGGGCCTGGCGCTGCTCCGAGCCCATCCACTGGTAGACCAGGGCGATCAGCACGATCGCGGTCGGGATCTCGCCGAACGCCCACGTGATGCCACCGGCCAGTTTCTGGTCCTCCAACAGGTCCGTCCCGGGCGGCGCGCCCTGGACGGTGAAGGTGGAGACCAGCGGGTGGCCGGCCATCATCACCGCCACGCCGAAGAAGGCGTGGAACGGCATCCCCATGAACAGCTCGATGATCCGCATCACGTGGCCGGGGCGGTGCGGGCCCGGGTCCACGCCCATGATCGGCCAGAAGAAGGTGAGACCGGTGAGCAGGAAGTGGACCATCATGAAGATGTGCCCGAGGCGGTACTGCATCAGGAAGTCGAACAGCGGGGTGAAGTAGACCCCGTACAGGCTCGCGATGAACATCGGGATGGTGAACGCCGGGTGCGAGATCACCCGGACGTACCGGCTGTGCAGCAGCGCCACCAGCAGCTCGCGCGGCCCGCGCGGACGGCCCTTGCCCGTCGGGCGCAGGGCGCGCAGCGCGAGGGTGATCGGGGCGCCGAGCAGCAGCAGGATCGGCGTCAGCATGGACAGCACCATGTGCTGGATCATGTGCGCGCTGAAGAGCACCATGCCGTAGTCGTTCAGCCCGGAGCAGGTGACCAGCAGCAGGCTGGCGATGCCGGCCACCCAGCCGACCACCCGGCCGATCGGCCAGCGGTCGCCGCGCCTGTACAGCCGGACCACACCGAACAGGTACAGCCCGAGCGCGACCAGACCGCCGAGCAGGAACACCCAGTCCGGGGACCAGGTCCACACATGGGAGAGGCTGAACGGGCCTAGTCGGGTCATCCCGCCGTGGTGGTGCATTCCTGACATTCCGTCGCCCATCGGCGGGTCCTGCTTTCCGTCCTCGTGGTCCCTGGTGCGGGTCCGCTTCGCCCGTTTTGCTTGGCATACAGCCTAGGTGGGCCTTACCCCGGCCATGCCGCCGCCCCCTCCGTACGGGTGGCTCTCCGCCGGGCGGGGAGCTGGGGTGACGACATCCGGCGCCTCGCCGCCTGCCCGCCCGGCCCGGGCCCGCTGGCCCGCCTCGCCGACGCTGCCCCAGGTCTGTAGCCGTCGGGCCCGGGCCGCCAGGAACCGCTGTTCGGCGAGGCTCGCCGTGGCCCGCGCCGCCCGGCGGTAGTGCTCGTACGCCTCGGCCTGGTGCCCCGCGCGCTCCAGCAGGTGCGCCCGGACGGACAGCAGCCGGTGGTGCCCGGCCAGCCGCTGGTCCCCGTCCAGGGTGGCCAGCAGGGCGAGGCCGGCCTGCGGACCGCTCAGCTCGGCGAGGGCGACGGCGCGGTTGAGGGTGACCACCGGATTGGGCGCGATCCGCTCCAGGATCAGGTAGAGGGTGTGCACCTGCGCCCAGTCGGTCTCCTCGGCGGTGGCCGCGTCGGCGTGGGTGGCGGCGATGGCGGCCTGCAACTGGTACGGGCCCAGCTCGGGGCCGGCCAGTGCGGCCTCGGCGAGCGCCGTGCCCTCGTCCAGCAGCTCGCGGTCCCAGGTCGTCCGGTCCTGCTCGGCCAGCGGCACCAGGTCGCCCGCCGCGGTGGTCCGGGCCGTCCGGCGGGCGTGGGTGAGCAGCATCAGAGCCAGCAGTCCGGTCACCCCGCCGTCCTCGGGGAGCTGGGCGTGCACCGTCCGGGCCAGCCGGATCGCCTCCCGGGCGAGGTCGGCGCGCTCCAGCTCGCTGCCCGAGGAGGCGGTGTAGCCCTCGTTGAAGATCAGGTAGAGCACGTGCAGGACGACCCGTAGCCGCTCCTCGCGCTCGGCGCCCTCGGGGAGGGTGAAGGAGCTGCCGGCCGCCCTGATCCGCTGCTTGGCCCGGCTGATCCGGGCCGCCATGGTGGCCTCCGGCACCAGGAAGGCGCGGGCGATCTCGGCGGTGGTCAGGCCGCCGACCGCCCGCAGGGTGAGCGCGGTCTGCGAGGCGGCGGTCAGTGCCGGGTGGCAGCACAGGAACAGCAGCAGCAGGGTGTCGTCGGTGTCCGGCACGTCCTCGGGCACCACCTCGGCGGCCGCGTTCGCGCTCTCGCGTTCGCGACGGGCGTGGTCGCTGCGGATCCGGTCCACCAGCCGTCGGGAGGCGACGGTCACCAGCCAGCCGCGCGGGTTCTCCGGTACCCCCTCGTCGGGCCACTGCACGGTCGCGGCGAGGACGGCCTCCTGCACGGCGTCCTCGCAGCCCTCGAACCGGCCGTACCGGCGGACCAACGTGCCGAGGACCTGCGGCGTGAGCTCACGCAGCAGGCCCTCGAAGTTCGGTGCTGTCATGCCTCCAAGTGTCCGTCGGAGAACATCACCTGTCGCACCTCGACGCCCAGGCCCTCGACCGCGGCGTCCGGGATCTGCGCCGCGAGCTCGATCGCGCGCTCCTTGTCCTCGCAGTCGACCAGGTAGAAGCCGCCCAGGAACTCCTTGGCCTCCAGGAACGGGCCGTCGGTCACCGCGGGCTGGCCGCCCCGCACGGTGACCACGGCGGCCTGGGACGGGTCGACCAGCGCCTGGGTGACGATCAGCTCGCCGGAGGACTTCAGCGCCTCGATGAACCTGCCGTGCCCGGCGCCGATCGCCGCCTTCTCCTCGTCGGTCAGCGCGTCCAGCACGGCCGGGTTGATGTGCAGGCTGATCAGGAACTTCATCGCGTTACTCCTCGTCGTGGCCGGGCCCGGCTGGGCCCTTCGACCACCGGTCGGAGCCACCGCCGCCTTCTTGACATCGTCCGCCGAGAAATCTCCCACGAGTTCTCCGCCGTCGCTGCGCCCACCGATGTCAAGAAGCGCCGACCTGCTCCGACCGCCCGGCGAAGTGTTTCCTTAGGAGAGGAGCCGCCGGGATGGAAGCCACCCGGGCACGACTGGGACTGGCCGTCCTGATGCTGCCGACCCTGCTGGTCGCGATGGACGTGACGGCGCTGCTGCTCGCCCTGCCGAGGCTCAGCGCGGACCTGGGCGCCAGTGGTGTCCAGCAACTGTGGATCAGCGACAGCTACGGGCTGATGGTGGCCGGCTTGGTCATCACCATGGGCACGCTCGGCGACCGGATCGGCCGCCGGCGCCTGCTGCTCACCGGGGCGGCGGCCTTCGCGGTGCTGTCGGTGGTGGCCGCCTTCGCCGTCGACCCGCTGATGCTGATCGTCGCGCGGGCCCTGCTCGGCGTCGCCGGCGCGACCCTGGCGCCGTCCACGCTGGCGCTGATCACCAACATGTTCCGGGACGGGCGCCAGCGCGGGCAGGCCATCGCCGTCTGGGCGACCTGCCAGTTCGCGGGCGGCGCGCTCGGGCCGGTGCTGGCCGGCTTCCTGCTGCAGCACTTCTGGTGGGGGTCGGTGCTCCTGGCCGCCGTGCCGGCGATGGCGGTGCTGCTGATCGCCGGGCCGTTCCTGCTGCCGGAGTTCCGCAGCGAGGCAGCCGGGCGGCTGGACCCGGCCGGGGTCGGGCTGTCGCTGGTGGCGGTGCTGCTGGTGCTGTACGGCGTCAAGCAACTGCCGGTCGAGGACGCGCCGTTGGTCCCGGTACTGGCCCTGTTGGTGGGTGCGGGTGTCGGGTACCTGTTCGTACGGCGGCAGCTGCGGTCGGACCGGCCGCTGTTGGACCTGCGTCTGCTGCGCAGCCGCCCGTTCACGGCCGTCCTGGTCTCGTTGGTGCTCGCCGGGGTGGCGATGGCCGGCACCGGCCTGCTGGTGACCCAGTACCTGCAGAGCGTGCTGGGCCACTCGCCGTTCGCCTCCGCCGTGCTGTTCGCACCGATGGGCCTGGGCGTGGCGGTCGGCACCATGGTCGCGCCCAGGCTGGCCCGCCGGGTGCGGCGGACCACCGCGATCGCGGGCGGGCTGGCGTGCTCGGCGCTGGGCGGTCTGCTGCTGGTCGCCGACGACGACGGCGCGGGCTCGCTGCCGCTGGTGATGACCGGCATCACGGTGCTCGCCCTGGGCACCGGACCGCTGTTCGCCCTGGGCACCGGGCTGGTGCTCGGCGCGGTGCCGCCGGAGCGGGCGGGCTCGGCGGCCTCGATGTCGGAGACCGGCAACTACTTCGGCGGCTCGCTCGGCTTCGCGCTGCTCGGCACCGTGGCTGCGGCGGTCTACCGCACCCGGGCGGGCGGCGGCTCCGACTCTCTGGCGGGCGCGGTCGAGGCCGCCCGGCACCTGCCCGCCGGGCAGGGCGCCGAACTGCTGCGCGGCGCGCGGGCGGCCTTCACCGCCGGGCTGCACGTCACCGGGCTGATCGCGGCCGCGCTGTTCGCCGGGCTGGCCGTGCTGACCTTCGCGATGGGCCCGGCGGGGCAGGGCGCGCGGACGGATTCGCTGCCCGACTGCGAACCGGCCCGCCCGTGAGGATCGACACCGACATGAACCCGGCCGACGGCGACTCCGCCGACTTCCAGCGCGGGCTCACCGCCCTGGACCGCTACGGAGAGGCCGAGGACATCGCCGCCGCGGTGGCCTTCCTGGCCGGCCCCGGCGGGCGCTACATCACCGGCACCGCCCTCATCAGGCTCCCGCCTCCGCTGACCAAGGCCAGGCTCAGGGAGATGCTGCCGTCGGCGACAAGCCGGTCGTCGAACACGCCGTCCGCGAGCTGGTCGGGAGCGGCATCACCGACATCACCATCGTCGTCGGCACCTGGTACGACACCGGCAACCCGGCCGCTACCTGCGCGCGCAGTTCGCCGCCGCGCTCGCCAACCCGGAGTACGGCCCGGAGCTGCGCCGGCTGGCCGCCGAACTCGCCCCGGCCGAATCGCCGCCCCGTCAGCTCCGGTTGTGGTCTCCGGTCGCGCCGTCGGTCAGCTCGCGCAGGATGTCCATGTGCCCGGCGTGCCGGGCGGTCTCGGTGGTCATGTGGATCAGTACCCAGCGCAGCGAGACGGTCCGGCCGGACCAGGAGGTGCCGAGGGAGTCCAGCTCCAGCTGGTCGATCGCCTCGTCGGCGGCGGCCCGGGCACGGGCGTAGAAGGCCAGCACGTCCGCCGTCGACTCGTGCGGCTCGATCCGCAGGTCGGAGGTCTCGTCGGCGTCGATGTCGAACGGCAGCGGGCCGGTCTCCAGCCCGAAGGTCTCGCGGAACCAACCGAGTTCGGCGCCGCCGAGATGCTTGACCAGCCCCAGCAGGTTCGTCCCGGAGGGCGTCAGCGGCCGGCGCAGCTGCTCGTCGTCCAGGCCCTCGACCTTCCACAGCACCGCGTCGCGGTGCCGGTCGAGGGCCGTGTGCAGGCTTTCCTTCTCGCCGCCGGTGAACGGCACGATCTTGATCACGGGCGGGACGGTAGCAGATCCCCGCAGGGCACATCAGCCCTTCGGCGCCAGGGCCTTCCGCCTGCGCCGCCCGTCCGGCGTCGGTGGTGGCACACGACCGGTGCCGCCGCCGACGCCGGACGGGCGGCGTGGTCACAGCCGGCCGTGCTCCTTGAGTACCCGCCGGGCCTGGGCGAACAGCATGCCCACGTTGACCGTCTTGCGGCAGACGACCACGGCGACGACCTCGTCGGTGCTGTCGATCCGCAGGAAGAGGTGTGCCAGGTTGTCGCTGTTGACGAGGATCTCCTGGAAGTAGTGCCGGTCGCTGACGACCCCGCGTCGTTCCTTGAAGATGCCCTCGATCATCACCACGTTGCGGCCCTGGAACAGGTCGAGGGTGGCCGCCGCCAGCATGTCGAGGACCTCCGGCGGGTGCGATTCCACGGTCTCCACCGACAGCAGCATGCCGGTGGACATGTCGATGACCCCTGCGGCCACGCAGTCCGGAACCTCGGCACGCAGGGTCTTCACCAGGGCCGCGACCCTTTCGGCCATGCTCCGGGACCCTCTTGCTTCCGACCCGCTCAATTGCGCTCCTTCTTCGTAGGTTGTCCTGGAAAGTGGACCGGTGTCGACGCTGTGGTCGACAACTCGGCTACTGCTGAGGGTGGTTGCCCTCGTCCTCACCGCCCGCCGCGGTCAGCAGCACACTGATGCGTTCTGCGGACTCCAGGGCCTCGACCTGCAGCCGCTGCACGTCCATGCCGGCGTCGCCGAGCACCCCGATCAGTGCCATGTCGCCGATGGCCCGGGCGACCAGATAGCCGTCGGTGAACTGCGACACGGTGTGGTGGAGCCGGCCCTTGCTGCTCATGCTGCCGGCGCGGCGGGCGATGCTGAAGGAGGCCGCGGTGAGGGCGGCCAGGCCCTCGGCCCCCGCGGTCTCGTCGGTCTCGTCCGTCTCGGATGTGATCAGTAGCCCGTCGACGGAGGCCACCACGACGTCGGTGACTCCGACGACGCGGTCCCGAAGCACCCGCACCTCAGCGGCCAGCTGGTCATGTCTGTCTGTCACGGTTCTCCAGTTGATTGGTTGCCGGGTTCCGACGAGCCGTCATCGCCCCGGTCCGTTCGTCCACCCGGTGCGCGCCGGGTGCGTCCGCGGTGACTGCTACGGCGCGCTGCCGAACGGCCGGTCCTCCGCGGCGATCGCCGTCGAGGGCCGCCAGGGGCCGGACACCGGGCGCAGTGGAAGGACGTCGGTGATCCCGCTGGCCCCCGGTCGACGACGCGGCAGTCGGGCCGCGTTCCCCGAGCGGCCCGACTGCCCGGCCGGTTCCGGGTTCCGACCGCTCTCCGGGGCGGGGAAGGCCCCTTCGGCCTCGTCCAGGGCCGAGGGCGCGAGGTCGACCAACCCTTCGTGCAGCAGGCGTGAGGTCTCGACCGTCACGGCGTAGAGGCCCCGCCCGAGCAGGAAGGCGATGTCCCGGGGGCTGCGTCGGCCATTGGCCGTTCGCAGGATGTCCCGCCGTTCGCCGGCGATTCCGTCGTCCAGGAGCCGGGTTCCGGCGTCGGTTCGTGACAACCGGTCGCGGAACGGTGAAACCGGCTGTCCGCCCAGGGCCCTGATTCGCCGCTCGGTCTCGTGGCTCAGCCATTCCGGTTCGATTCCCTCCGGTGCGGCGAAACAGGAGGCCGACGGTTCGGGATCGAGCGTGACCCGGTCGATCCGGCCCATTCCCATCGCCAGTGCGCCGTCCAGCGCCGCCATCACGCAGATCAGCTGCAACTCCGCGGAGCCGACCAGCTCCCGGGCGACCAGTTCGGCGCCGACGCGCCTGCCCGCGGCCCCGGACCGGACCGCCGATGCCCAGTCGGTCTCGGTGACACGGCCGGAGCGCAGGAGGAGGGTCTCGACCCCTGGCGAACCGGGTGAGGTGACCTCGAGGATGACACCGTCCTCCAGGTGGAAGCGGCCGCCCGGATCGCCCGTCACGAGGAGCGTCCCGGAGAGGCGGCCGTGCGGGACCTCCATCAGCACCCGGGGGAAGTCCGGCCCCGAACCGCCCGACCGCAAGGCCGCGGGCAGCGGAAGTACCCTCACGGAGCCGGCCTCCCCCGCGCGGGGACCTGGATTCCAGTGCGTCGGTATACCGATTTCTGACATGTCTCCGCTATCGGCCGTGTTCTCATGGACACCTGCCGCCGACGCCCCCGGAAGTCGGCTCAGGGAATCGCACTGTAGTAGCAGGGACAGGGCTTTCGGCCGGGCGGGCGCATATTGAACGTTTGTCCGTGCGGGGCGACTCCTTTTGCATCACTGATGAAATATCGCAATTCAAGCTTGTCTGATTTTGTCTACGGGTCGGATGTCGGACGGCCTGCTCCTCGTGGGTCAGCCCCTCGGTACGAGGGCCCTCTCTGGCAAAGTGAGACAAGTCGGGCATACGGGCGGCGGAGCCCGGCCCGGCGATCGAGCTGCGGTCCCACGACGGCATCCGCTCCTCGTCGTGTGCGGTGCTGCGGTCCGGGCCGCACCGTTCCGTGTCAAAGTGGGGGTAAGGTGCGATGGCGCAGGTGGGAGCGCGAGAAGGTTTCCGGTCATGCCAGTACAGCCTGATCGCCCCAGGCCGACCACGGCAGAAGCCGTGATCGTACGACCGCGGAGCGAGGAGTACGCGGACCTGTTCGGGCAGGCTCCGGTGCTCTTCGCTGCGCTGAGCGGTCCGAGACACGTGCTGGAGACGGCGAATCCGGCTTTCTTCGACGCTCTCACGGGTGGCCGGGCGACCACCGGTGTGCCCGTCGGGGAGCTGTTTCCGGAACTGGCCCAGCAGGGCGTCCTCGATCGGCTCGATGAGGTGTACCGCACCGGGGTCGCGTACCGGAACCGACGTGGCCGGCTCGTCCTCGGTGGCCCGGCGGCGCAGCGGGAGGCGTTCTTCGACGTGGCCTACGAGCCCCGCCGAGATGCGGCCGGCCGGGTCGACGGCGTTGCGGTGATCGCGGTGGAGACCACCGTGTACCACCACGCGCAGCTGCTGGCAGCCGAGCAGCGCGCCCTGCTGGAACAGATCGCCCGCGACGCCCCGCTGAACGAGATCCTCGACGGTATGGCGAAGGCGATCGAGGAGTTGTCCCCGGACATGATCGTCTCGGTGCTGCTCGTCGATCCGGACGGCCATCACCTGCGGAACGGTGCCGCCCCGCGCCTGCCCGACTTCTACAACGACGCGATCGACGGGATCGCCATCGGTGACGGCGTCGGCTCGTGCGGCACCGCCGCCTACCGGCAGGCAGGGGTGATCGTCAGCGACATCGCCACGGATCCCCTGTGGGAGGGGTACCGGGAGCTCGCGGAGCGGGCGGATGTCGCGGCGTGTTGGTCGACGCCGATCCACGGCCTGGACGGCCGCCTGTTGGGCACCTTCGCGATCTACCACCGCACCCCCAAGGTGCCCGAGGACAAGGACGTGGCGCTCAGCGCGGCCTTCGCGCGCATCGCCGCCCTGGCGATCGAGCGCCATCGCGCGGTGGAGGCACGCTGCACCGCTCAGGAGCGGGAGAAGGCGGCCCGTGAGGACTTGGCCTTCGTCCTGGACGCCAGTACCGCCATCGCGCACGAGCCGTACTACTTCGACTGCCTTGAGCGCATGGCCCGGCTGTCCGTGCCGGCCCTGGCGCCGCTGTGTGTCGTTCACGTGCTCGAGGACGGCCAGGTCCAGCGGATCGCCGTCGCCGCCGCCGGCCGAGCCGAGGAGGACCTGCTCGCCTCCCCCGAACTGCGCGGCGAGGTCGACAACGCGGTTGCTCGCGTGCTGGCCTCCGGTACCAGCGAGATCGGCCAGGTCGGCGCTCGCCCCGATGGCTCGTCCGCGCAGCTCGGCATCACCGGCTACGTGTGCGTGCCGCTGGCCACCCGCGGCCGCACCTTCGGTGTGCTGACCCTCCTGGCCACCGACCGGCCGCTGGACGGCCACGCCGTCGCGCTGGCCGAGGAGCTCGCCCGCCGGGCCGCCTCCACTGCGGACAACGCCCGCCAGTTCAGCGACCGGGTGAGACTCGCGCACGACCTGCAGGCCGGCCTGCTGCCTCCCGAGTTGCCCGAGATCCCGGGCGCGGATCTGGCGGCCTCCTACCGCCCCGCCGGCGAAGGCCTCGATGTCGGGGGCGACTTCTTCGACGTCTTCCGGCTCGCCGACGACCGCTGGGCACTCATGATCGGCGACGTGTGCGGGCGCGGAGCCCGGGCCGCCACCACGACCGGCATGGTCCGCCACAGCGCACGCGCCGCCGCCCATCTCGTGCACGACCCGGTGGCGGTGGTCACCGCCATCAACGACGCTCTGGTGGAGGGCACGGCCGACGAGGACTCCTTCGTCTCACTCGTCTACGGCGAACTGCGGCACACCGCAACCCACCTGGCGCTCAACCTGATTCGCGCAGGCCACGTACCCCCACTCGTACGACGAGCCGACGGCACGATCGAGGAGCTCGCCCACCCCGGCTTGCTGCTGGGCATCGGGCCCGACCCCGTTCCGTCTCCCTGCAGCATCGACCTGTACCCGGGCGACAGCCTGCTCCTGGTCACCGACGGCATCACCGAGGCCCGCTCCGCGAGCGGCGAGCTCTTCGGGGAGGAACGCTTGGCCGACGCCTTCGGCACGTTCCGGACCTCGCCCCCGACCGCCGGTGCGCTCCTCGAATCGGTCTCCGCCGCGGTCGCCGCCTTCGCAGCCGACGCCACGCACGACGACCAGGCCATGCTGGTCCTCACGGCCACCTGAGGTCGTCTCCGCGAACTCCTGCGACGGAGACGACGCCGACCGCAGGTGGGACCGCGCAAGCCAGGACGCCTGGGTGCCCGCCCATGGCGCCGCCGGAGTACCGCAGCTCGCGGTCTGGCTGCTTGTGGGATCAGGTGCGCGGGACGAGGGTGTTTTCGTTGGTGCGGCCGGCGGCGAAGTCGTCGATGTTGCGGGCGGTGGCGTCGATGATCTGGCCGACGGCGGTGCGGGTGAAGTAGGCCTGGTGGCTGGTGACCAGAACCTGGGGGAAGGTGACCAGGCGGGCGAGGACGTCGTCGGTGATGCCCTGGATGGAGCGGTCGGTGAAGAAGACGCCGGTCTCCTCCTCGTAGACGTCCAGGCCGACGCCGGAGAGGCGGCCGGCGCGCAGGGTCTCGACCAGGGCGGCGCTGTCGATGAGGCCGCCGCGGCTGGAGTTGATGAGGATCGCGTCGTTCTTCATCCGGGCCAGCGCGGCCGCGTCGATCAGGTGGTGGGTGGCCGGGACGAGGGGGACGTGCAGGCTCACCAGGTCGGCGCGGGAGAGGAGTTCGGGCAGTTCGGTGTAGTGCATGCCGAGGTCGACGCAGGCCGGGTTAGGGGCGATGTCCCAGCCGAGCAGTTCGGTGCCGAAGCCGGTCGCGATCCGGGCGAAGCACTGGCCGATCTTGCCGGTGCCGATCACCCCGACCGTCATCCCGTGCACGTCCCGCCCGAGCAGCCCGTCGAGGCGGAAGTCGAACTCGCGGGAGCGGTTGGCGGCGCGGGTGAGACGGCGGTTGACGGCGAGGGCGAGGGCCCAAGCGTGTTCGGCGACCGAGTACGGGCTGTAGTGGGAGACCCGGGCGACGGTGAGGCCGAGTTCGGCGGCGGCGTCGAGGTCGATGTTGTTGAACCCGGTGGAGCGTTGGGCGATCAGTTTGGTGCCGCCTTCGTCGAGGACGGCGAGGGTCTCGGCGTCGAGGACGGCGTTGACGCTGCTGCTGACGGCGGGGTAGCCGGCGGCGAGCGGGGCGGTGTCGCGGTTGAGGAACACGTCCAGGCAGCGCAGCCCGTGCCGGCCCGCGAAGGCCCGTTCCAGCAGCGGCCGTTCGTCGGCCTGCACTCCGTACGCCAGGATCTCCACGCGCGGTCCTTCCGGTGGGCTTCTGCGGCCCACGCTAACGGGACGGCGGCGGGCACGCCCATCAGCTGCACGAGGATGTGGGAGGGCCCCCGGACCGACGGGAGCGGTCCGGGGGCCGGTTGCCCGGAGGCGGCCGGTCAGATGACCGTCTCGGCCTCCAGGTAGCGCTCCTGGGGGACGGTCTTCAGCTCGGCGACCGCCTCGGCCAGCGGCACCAGGTTGATGTTGGTGCCCTGCAGCGCGGTGATGTGCCCGAAGGCGCCCTTGTGGACGGCCTCGACGGCGTGCCAGCCGAAGCGGGTGGCGAGCACCCGGTCGTAGGCGGTCGGGGTGCCGCCGCGCTGGGTGTGGCCGAGGATCACCGGACGGGCCTCCTTGCCGAGGCGGTGCTCCAGCTCGCGGGAGAGCTGGGTGGCGATGCCGGTGAAGCGCTCGTGGCCGTAGATGTCCTTGCTGCCCTCCTCCCAGTGCATGGTGCCGGGCTCGGGCTTGGCGCCCTCGGCGCAGACCACGATGGCGAACTTCTTCTGGCGGTCGAAGCGCTCGCGGACGACGGCGGTGAGCTTCTCGATGTGGAACGGGCGCTCCGGGACGACGATGGCGTGCGCGCCTGCGGCCATGCCCGCGTTCAGCGCGATCCAGCCGGTGTGTCGGCCCATGACCTCGACGACCATGACCCGCTGGTGGGACTCGGCGGTGGTCTTCAGCCGGTCCAGGGCCTCGGTGGCGACCGAGACGGCGGTGTCGAAGCCGAAGGTCACGTCGGTGGCGGCGATGTCGTTGTCGATGGTCTTCGGCACACCGACGATCGGCAGGCCCGCGTCGCTCATCAGCTTGGCGGCCTTCAGGGTGCCCTCGCCGCCGATCGGGATCACCGCGTCCAGACCGAGGTCGGAGCAGTACTTCTTGGCCCGCTCCACGCCGTCCCGCAGGTGGCTCGGCTGCACCCGGGAGGAACCGAGGATGGTGCCGCCCTGGGCCAGGATGCCGCTCACCGAGTCCAGGGTCAGGGGGCGGTGGTGTCCCTCCAGGAAACCGCGCCAACCGTCCTCGAACCCGATGATCTCGTCGCCGTGGTCGACCACCCCCCGGTGCACCACGGAACGGATCACCGCGTTCAGGCCGGGGCAGTCACCGCCGCTGGTCAGCACTCCGATACGCATTAGCTTTGCAACTCCCGAGCAGAACCGAGGAACGGCCGGACTACAGGCTGGGACGACGAGCCGACACCGTAACGAGGCGCTCCCACGCCGGGACGGCGGGGAGGTGGCCGCGGGGTGAAGGACCGGCCGATCCGGACGGAACGTCCGAAAACGGCCGTGAAGTCGAGCATACGGCCCCTGGTCCGGCCGGGCAGGAGCCGACGCGGGAGCGGCGCCGTCGGCGCCCCCGCGCGAAATTGCGGCCTGCTGCCGAGGAGGGTGTGCAGCCGGCAGCCCCATTGTCGTACGTCCGGGGCCGCCCGTGGGCCGGGTGACCGCGATGCGGTCACCCGGGCGGGGCGTTCGGGCGTACTACGAGGGGCGCGTCGTGGCGGCGATGCGCTCGGCGCGCAGCGCGTCGTACCAGGTGGTGTCGGCCGGCGGCAGGGCGTTGACGTCCAGCGCCAGCTTGATCAGCATGTCCGCCACGGCGGGGTTGCGGGCCAGCACCGGGCCGTGCAGGTAGGTGCCGAAGACGGTGTCCCGCCAGGCACCCTCGGTGCCGTCACCGGTGCCGTTGCCCCGGCCGACGGTGACGGTGGCGAACGGCTGCACGCCCTGGCCGAGGTGGGTGACGCCCTGGTGGTTCTCGAAGCCGGTCAGCTGCGGCAGACCGAGCCGCGGGTCCACGTCGGCCAGCACGTCGCCGACGCAGCGGGCGCCCTCGCCGCGCGTGGTCCAGACGTCGAGCAGGCCGAGGCCCGGCTCGCGCTCGCCGAGGTCGTTGATGAACTCGCGGCCCATGATCTGGAAGCCCGCGCAGACGCCGAAGATGATCGCGCCGTTCTCGGCGGCCCGTACCAGGCCGCTGTCGGCCCGAAGCCGCTCGGCGGCCAGCCGCTGCGGGCGGTCCTCTCCGCCGCCGATCAGGTAGATGTCCCCGCTGGTGGGGATCGCCTGGTCGGAGCGGACGTCGATCCGGGTCACGTTGAGATGGCGCTGGCGGGCCCGGCGCTCCACGACCAGGGCGTTGCCCCGGTCGCCGTAGGTGCTGAGCAGGTCCGGGTAGACCCAGACCACGCGCAGGCTGCTCTCACTCATCCTCGAAGGCCTTCCGTCACGAAAAGACTGGTGTGCGGGCGCGGCATCAGCCGGCCACGACCTTCCGCAGCTGCTGGAAGGCGGTGTAGTTGGCGATGGCCTCGATCCGGCCGGGCGGGGCCATCCGGACGGCCTGCTCCAGCGTGTCCACCACGTGGAACTGCAGCCCGGCGACCTCCAGGCGGACGGCCAGGTCCAGCTTGCGCTGGCCCATCACGAAGATCGGGTGGCCGGCCAGGCGCTCGTAGTCGACGTCCCACAGCCAGGAGGTGTCGGTGCCGTCGGCGTCGAGGGCGTTGACGGAGAGGAGCACCGGGGCCGGCGGGCCGTCGATCAGCGAGAAGGTCTCCAGCCAGCCGGCCGGGTTCTTGGCCAGCAGCAGCCTTATGTCCCGGCCCTGGTACTGGACCACGTCGTAGCGACCGGCCACGGCGGCCACCGAGCGCATCCGCTCCAACGCGACCTGCGGGGAGACGCCGAACACGGCGGCGACGGCGGCCGAGCTGGTGGCGTTGGCCAGGTTGGCCCGGCCGGGCAGCTGCAGCTGGATCGGCCAGGCGCCGCGCTGCGGGTCGATCACGTGGGTGCCCTGGAGCGCCCAGTGCGGGTTGGGCCGCCGGAAGCCGCAGTCCTGGCAGAACCAGTCGTCGCCGGGGCGCTGCATCACACCGCCGCAGGCGGGGCAGGACCAGGCGTCCTCCTTCCAGGCCTGTCCGGCGGCCACCCAGACCACCTTCTTGCAGGAGGAGGCGGCCCAGGTCACCAGCGGGTCGTCGGCGTTGGCGATGACCACGGCCTCGGTGTCCTGCAGGCCCTCGCGCCACTTCTCCGCCATCATGCGGGTCTCGGCGGCGCGGTCGAGCTGGTCGCGGGAGAGGTTGAGCAGGGCGATCGCCTTGGGACGGGTGTCGCGGGCAACCGTCGCCAGGTACTTCTCGTCGACCTCGATGACGCCGAAGCGGGCGTCGGTGCCGCCGGCCAGGGCGGAGGTGATGCCGGCCGGCATGTTGGCGCCCAGGGCGTTGGAGACCACCGGGCCGGCGGCGCGCAGCGCCTCGGCGATCAGGCGGGTGGTGGTGGTCTTGCCGTTGGTCGCGCTGACCAGGACGACGTCGAGGTGGTCGGCGAGGGTGGCGAGCAGATCGGGGTCGAGCCTGAGGGCGACCTTGCCGCCGATCACCGAGCCGCTTCCGCGTCCGGCCTTGCGCGACACGGCGGCGGCGACCTTGCCGGCCGTGACCGCGATCTTGGCGCGGGCCGGCAGCGAGGCGTCGCGTGCGCCTGTGGGCTCCGATTCGGTGCCTGCCATGCTCAGTGGTTCCTCCTTGCTGCGGCACCGCCCGTGGCCGGATAACAGGCCGTCGGGCGGCGGGGACGGGGCCAGCCTACCGACTCCGTCGCCCGGCCGGATGATGCGGACCCCACACCGCCTGCTGTGACGCGGCCGCGGGGGGCGCTGACGATCCGTCAAGGAGGGCGGTGTACGGAGGGACCCTTCGTCCCTTCACGACGCTCCGCCGCCGTCGCCGGGTTCCCGGGACGCCCGGTAAGGATGTGGTGAAGAAATGATCAGCAGCCCGGAATGGGGGCGGGAGCGGTTTCGCCGGCCAGCGTGGCGGTGATCACCAGGGTGCCGTCCTCGGCGCGGAAGTCCAGCGGGGCGGTCAGTCGGCGCATCGCGGCGATCAGCGCGGTGTTGGCGGTGTGGGTCACCGCGTACACCGTCCCGATCCCGGCGGCCCGGGCGGCCGCGGTCAGCCGCCGCAGCAGGGCCAGGCCCAGTCCGCGCCGCTGCCAGGCGTCCTCGACCAGCACGGCGAGCTCCGCCTCGTCGTCGTCCCACATCAGGTGCCCGAGGGCGAGCAGCCGTCCGTCGGGGGCGGTCACCGCGAGGCTGCGGCCTCGCCGGCCGTCCAGCAGGTGGTCCAGGTAGCGGTCGGCGTCACGGACCGGCCCGTGGTAGCGCTGCCGCAGCGCGGCGGGGGAGCAGCGGCCGTGCATCGCGAGGGCCGCCGCCTTGTCGGCCGGGACGGCGGGGCGCAGCAGCAGCTCCGTCCCGTCCGGCAGGGACAGCCGGGACACCGCTTCGTCGGCCAGGGTGCCCGGGTGGGCCGCGGAGTCAGGCCGGGTCGGCAGCGGGCGCGGGCGGGCCTGCCGGTACGGGCCGCCGGTGAGCGCGGGCAGCCGGGTGGCCTGGCCGTCGGGCGCCGCGCACCTGCGGTCGGACCTGCTGTCGGACCTGCGGAAAGGCCGGTGCCAGAGCCGTTCGGAGCCAGTACGTGATGCCGTCATGGAGCTGACGCTACCGACGGTGCGCTTCCGGCCGGTTACGTGATCGTGAACGCGCTGATGCCCCGAGCGGAGGCGGCCCCCACAGGCCGGGACAACCCGTCAGCGGCCCAGACCGACGCCTCGTGCCACGGCTGGCCCGCTACCTGGGCGCCGCCCTGCCGTGGGCCGCGCTGGTCAACCTGTACGGCCCGACCGAGTGCACCATCAACGCCGCCGCGCACCTGGTCGACCCGGCCGTGCTGGAGGGTGGCGCCGGCTACTCGGCCGCCCAGACCACCGTGATCGAGCTGGCCGGGGACCACCGCGGGGTGCCGAAGGAGCGCGGGGTGTGCGATCTGGTCGCCGCGCACTGGCCGCGCACTGACGGGACACGCTCACGGATGGCCCAGGATCCGCGAGCGCGGGAGCCCCTTCGGATAGGGATGGCTCGGCTCTGTGCCGAACCCACCTCGATCCGAAGGGGCTTCCCGATGTTGACCAGGAACTCCGCGCTGGCCACGGCCTGTTGCGCCGTGCTGCTGGCCGTACCGCTCGCCTTCGCCCAGTCGGCCGCCGCCGACGGCGACAACAGCGTCAACGGCCCCAAGACCCCGCAGGAGGCCGCCGCCTGCAAGGCCGTGACCGGCACTCTGTTCGGAGGCTTCGGCAGCATGCTGGGCAACGCGCTGTGCGTCGTGCAGCCGTCGAAGGGCTGAGCCCCGTTTCGGCCACTCGGTGATCCGGTGGCGGGTGCCGGACGACGAAGTCGTCAGGGGAATGCGCGGCGACTTGGAGAAGAACCTCACCGCGGCGAATCCGGTCCGGGAGGTGACGGTGGCCGGCTACGGCACCGCCGGGTCGGGCAAGAGCACCCTGCTGGTGGCCGGACTGACCGGGACCTTCTCGGACGCCCGGCGGGAGTTGGACGACTACTTCGCCGGGCTGTCCGGCACGCCCGACATGCCCGGCGGCGCGACGGTGGCCGACCGTCGGGACTGTCCTGCGGGCCCCCTCGGCGGCTCGCTCGACTGTGCCGTGCTCTCCGACCCGACCGCGCCTCAGACCGTCTGCGTGTGGGCGGACGGAACCCCGGTGGGCATCGTCATCGACCGGACGGGCGCGAGCCGGCCGGAGGACCTGACCCGGCGCACGCTGGAGATCCGTGCGGCCTTCGAGGTCAAGGCCGAAAACTGACCGGCCAGTTGAGCCCCGAGACCCGGTAGTTCCCGATGCCGTCACCGCCCGGTCCCGGCGGGCTCAGGCGATCCGGGTCGGGGCGTCCTGGAGGGTGTGACCGCTGGTGGTGAGGAGGGTGGTGAGGGCCGTCGGGGTGAGGGTGCGCGGGGTGCGGAGGAAGAGTTCGTCGGTGGTGGGGTGGGCGTGGAGCGAGAGCAGGGTGATCTCGTGGTCGGCGAGGGTGGTGTGGGTGTGGGCCAGGGCGGTGGTGCGCACGCGCCACAGGGTGGTCGGGGGAGGGGCGTGCGGGGACCACCAGGCGTGCAGGAGGGCGGCGACGAGCAGCGCGAGGGCGGAGGTGGCGAGGACGATCGGGCCGTCGGAGCCGTGGAGGACGACCTTCGCGATCAGGTCGGCGGCGGTGACGGAGAGGAAGGCGGCGGCGAGCTCGACGGTGTCACGGCGCCAGCGGCGGGCGCGGTGGAAGGAAGGCTTCGAGTGCTCCATGGCCTCCACCGTGCCCGACCGGTGTTTCCCGATAGCGAACCCGTCGTGACCTGGCCGTTAAGGTCCGCCGGGGTGTGTTACGGCTTCAGCTCGCGGGCCGCGGCCTTCACCTCCGCGAGGAGCAGACGCAGGTCGTCCTCGGTGGTCGCGGCGTTGAGCAGGCAGGCGCGGAGCATCTCGTGCCCGCCGAGCAGGGCGCCGGTGACGAAGACCCGGCCGCGCCGCTGGACGGCGACCGGGAGGTCACGGTTGAGGGTGTCGCGGGCCTCGGCGTCCAGGCCCGGGGCGCGGTGGCGGAACGCGACGATGGAGGTCTGCACCTCGGCGAGCAGCTCCAACTCCTCGTCAGCCTCGACGAGTTCGCCGAGGCGTCGGGCGAGCGCGGTGCACCGGGCGATGTCCTGGGCGAGGCCCGTGCGGCCGCGGTGGGCGATGGTGGCCCAGACCTTGAGGGCGCGGAACGGGCGGGTCTGCTCGGTACCGTACTCGGAGAACCAGCCGAGCGAGCCGGCCGCGTCGTCGCGCAGGTAGGACGGGACGAGGCTGAAGGTCCCGCGCAGCTCGTCGGTGTCGCGGACCAGCGCGCAGCCGCAGTCGACCGGGACGCCGAGCCACTTGTGCGGGTCGAGGGCGAGCGAGTCGGCGCGCTCCAGGCCCTCGTAGCGGTGGGCGATGGCGGGGTCGAGCCGCCCGAAGGCGCCGTACGCGCCGTCCACGTGCAGCCAGAGCCGCTGCTCCTCGCACAGGTCGGCGATCGGGCCGAATTCGTCCACCGCACCGGTGCCGACGGTGCCGGCCGCGGCGACCACCAGGAAGGGCAGCATTCCGGCCGCGCGGTCGCGCTCAATGGCTGCCCGCAGGTCGGCGGTGTCCAGGCGGTCGTCGGGTCCGGTGGCGACGGTGCGCAGGTGCCGGCTGCCGAGGCCGAGGAGTTCGGCGGCCTTGCGGACGCAGGAGTGGGTCTCGCCGGTGACGTAGCCGACCAACGGCGGCATGCCCGCGAGGCCGTCCTCGCGGACGTCCCGGCCGGCCAGTCGGGCGGCGCGGTTGCGGGCGGCGGCGAGGCAGGCGATGGTCGCCATCGAGGTGCCGGAGGTGAGCAGGCCGCCGCCGGCCGGGTGGGGGAACCCGACGAGTTCGGCGATCCAGCGGACGACGGCGCGCTCCAGGTGGACGTCGGCGTGGTCGCCGCCGGCCGAGCTGGGGTTCATCGCGGCGGCGGCGAGGGCGGCGAGCACCCCGGCGGGGGCGGGGGCGGAGTTGACCCAGCCGAAGAAGCGCGGGTTGCCGTTGCCCATGGGGTACGGGAGGACGTCCCGCCCGATTGTGTCCAGCAGCTCGGTGAGCGGGCGTCCCTCGGTGGGCAGCGGGGCGTCGAGCAGGGCCTGTCGGGCGGCCCGGTCCATCGGCTGCCAGACCGGGCGGGCGGGCAGCTCGGCGAGGTAGTCGGAGACCAGCTCGGCGGTGATGTGGGCGGCGCTGCGGAAGTCCTCGGTGGTCATGGCGTGCTCCAGGGAGGCCGGGGGCGGGCTGGGCGAGGCGCGGCTTCCTCGGCGCACCCTGATCAGGCGATGATCGGGTGATCCTACGCAGAGGGCCCGCGCCGTGCGGCGCGGGCCCTCTGCTGAGACCGGGGGTCAGTCCAGCGAACCGGACAGCCCGCTCGCGGAGCGGCAGTAGCCCTGCATCTCCTTGTTGGTGATCTTGGCGCAGAGCCGTCCGGCCGCGCCGCCGTCGGTGTAGTTGACCGTGTAGTAGCTGACCAGCCCCTCCGTGCAGGCCTTGCGCTGCCAGCCGTCGGCGGCGGTGGCGCACTGCTGGGCGGCCCAGTCCTCGCGGTCCAGGTTGTACTTCATGGTGCGCGAGCCGACGCCCCGGCTGCAGTCCACCGCCCCGCCGCTGGCCTTGCCGTTGAGGCACCACTTGAGGGCGTCGGCGTAGACCTCGGGGTGGTTCGGGTAGTCGTGCGAGGACAGGTAGAAGGTCGGGGCGTAGAAGTAGCAGGCGGACTGGAACAGGGCCGGCTGGTCCTTGCAGGGGTACAGCGGGTCCTGGGCGAGCTTGTCGGCGGGCAGGTTCGCCTTCGCCTGCTCGTCCTCCTCGTCCGGGCCGAAGAGCTGCATGAACAGGCCCTCGGAGCAGCGGATCCTGTTCTGGTCGGTGGTGAACTTGTTGCACAGGTCGCGCGCCTTGGCGACGTCCTGCTTGGCGACGAACATCGTGCCGTGGCCGACGCCGTGGATGCAGGGGCCGGCGTTCTTGGGGGCGCAGAGCTTGAGCAGGTCCACCTCGGGCTGGGTGGAGGCGTTGAGCATCTCCTCGACCGCGCCGTGCAGGTAGCCGGCCGCGCAGGTCTCGTGCGGGAAGGAGATGACCTTCTGGAAGTCCTCGTTGAAGCGCTTGACCGCCGCGTGGCCGAGCTCGTGCGCGACCGGGTGGCAGAAGCGCACGGTGTACGGCTTCTCCTTGGTGATCCTGTCGAGGTCGGCGAGGGCGACGCCGGGGTCGGCGGCGTTCATCTCGGCCATCAGCTTGTTGCGCAGCGTCGAGCGGGTCCACACCGCCGGGTCGCCGGTCGGGGCGGCGCTCGCGGTGCCCGCCGCGGCGGGCTGCGCGCCGGGGGCGGTCCCGGTGGCGCCGGCGGCCGGGGCCGCGGTGGCCGCCGCGGGCGACCAGTCGGTGACGGCCACCGAGCCGAGGCCCAGGACGCCCAGGAGCAGGGCGGTGAGAATCGCGAATACTCGCGGTTGCATGACGGGATCCCCCGGCGGATCGAGGTGGACGGTTCGCTCCCATCCTGACGGCACGGGGGCGGGAATCCGCGTTTTCGCCCGCCATTCGGGAGGTATCGGCGACGCTACCGCATGGTGCGACGCCCGGGCGGGGCGGGCCGGTGCCCGGTGATCACCCGGACGGCGCAGCGGCCTTCCAGCTGGCCGCCGCACCGTCCGTACCCGGATCCTCAGAGCTCCAGGGTCACCTGGTACTCCGTCAGCCAGGCGTCCAGGTCCAGCGCGAGGTCGACGCCGAGCCGGACCGACTGCGGGTCGGTGTCCGGGGCGAGCGCGTCGGCGAGGCGGCTCCGGTCGAGCAGCCCGAGCGCGGGGGACGTGCGCGCGGCGGCGAGCTGGGCGAGTTCGGCGCGCAGCAGCGCCGGGTAGTGCGGGTCGGCGGTCACCGGGTACGGGCTCTTCACGCGGTCGGCGATCGCGGCCGGCAGCACGTCCCGGACGGCGGCGCGCAGCAGGCTCTTCTCCCGTCCGTCGAAGGTCTTCATCGCCCACGGGGTGTTGAAGACGTACTGCACCAGCCGGTGGTCGCAGAACGGCACCCGCACCTCCAGCCCGTTGGCCATGCTCATCCGGTCCTTGCGGTCGAGCAGGATGCAGACGAAGCGGGTCAGGTTGAGGTACGAGATCTCGCGCATCCGCCGCTCCAGCGGGTCCGCGCGCTCCAGGTGCGGGACCTCGGCGATCGCCTCGCGGTACCGGGCCCTGCGGTAGTCGTCCAGGTCGAGCTTGGTGAGCAGGCCGGCGTCCAGCAGGTGTTCGCGCGGGACGGAGCCCGGGCCGGCGACGGCGGAGAGGCCGGCGGCCCAGGGGAAGTCCTCGGTGGCGACGGTCTTCGGGTCGTGGAACCACCGGTAGCCGCCGAACAGCTCGTCGGCGGACTCGCCGGACAGTGCCACGGTGGACTCCCGGCGCACGCCCCGGAAGAGCAGCAGCAGCGAGATGTCCATGTCGCCGACGCCGCCCGGCAGGTCGCGGGCGCGCAGCACGGCGGCGCGATGGGACAGGTCGGTGAGTTCGGCGGCATCCAGCTCGATCACCGTGTGGTCGGCGCCGACGTGCTGGGCGAGCAGCCTGGCGTACGGGCCGTCCTCGGTCTGTCGCACCTCGTCGGTGTGGAAGTTCCGGCCCTGGCCGGTGAAGTCGACGGAGAACGAGCGCACCGGCCCGGCGTCGGCCCCGCGCAGCATCCTGGCGGCGAGGGCGGTGACGGCGCTGGAGTCCAGGCCGCCGGAGAGCAGCGAGCAGAGCGGCACGTCCGAGTCCAGCTGGCGGTGGACGATGTCGTCCAGCAGGGCCCGGACGGTGGCGACGGTGGCCTCCAGCGAGTCGGTGTGCTCGCGCGGCTCCAGCGCCCAGTAGCGGCGCACCGAGATGCCCTCGCGGCGCACCCGCACCGCGTGCCCGGGCCGGACCTCGTGGATGCCCCGGTACGGGGTGAGGCCGGGGGTGCGGGCGTGGCCGAGCAGTTCGCGCAGCCCGTCCAGGTCGACCACCGGGTGGACCGAGGGGTGCGCCAGGACCGCCTTGACCTCGGATCCGAAGACCACGCCGTCCGGGGTGGGGTGGTAGTGCAGCGGCTTGACGCCCATCCGGTCGCGGACCAGCAGCAGCTCCTCGCGGCGGGCGTCCCAGATCGCGAAGGCGAACATGCCGTTGAGCCGCTTCGCCAGGCCCTCGCCCCACTCCAGGTAGGCGTGCAGCACGACCTCGGTGTCGCTGCGGGTGCGGAAGCGGTGCCCGGCCGCCTCCAGTTCCGCGCGCAGCTCGCGGTGGTTGTAGACCTCGCCGCTGTAGGTGAGGGCGGCCAGCAGCCGGCCGTCGTGCTCGACCGTCATCGGCTGGACGCCGCCCTCGATGTCGATCACCGCGAGCCGGCGGTGGCCGAGTGCGGCGTGCGGCTCCACGCGGACGCCCCCGGCGTCCGGGCCGCGGCAGAGCTGGGTGGCCGTCATCGCGTCGAGGACGTCCCGTTCGGCGGTGAGGTCGCGCTCGAAGGCGACCCATCCGGTGATCCCGCACATCAGCAAGCCTCCGGTCTTCCGCTACGTGTTCTCCGGATCACGCTACGTGTGGACTCGGTGCGGCTTCAAGGGCCTGGCGGGAAGGTGGCGGGAGGGCGCCCGCATGGTTGCCTGTGATGAAAGTCGTAAAGTCTGCCCGAATCCGGGCAGGATCTTTGGCTTCGGCGGGCGGCGCGGCCTAGAGTCCTCACTCGTGCCGAGCTCACCCCACCCTCACGAAGACCTCCTCGCCCACCTCACCCGGACCAGCCCGCTCGGGCCCCGGGAGGCGGCGCGGGTCGTGGCGGAGGTGCTGGCGTACTTCTCCGAGAGCACCGAGGAGTACGTCCGTCGCCGTCATGGCGAGCTCCAGGCGCGCGGCCTGACCAACGAGCGGATCTTCGCCCGGCTCGCCGAGGAGCTGCCTGCCCGCCGCGTGGCGGCGCCGGAACTCTCGGCTCGACAGCTGCGCCGGATCGTGTACGGCTGAGCGCGTTCCCCGCCCTCCTCGGCCGTTCCCGACGTTCTCAAGACCCTCAAGACCCTCAAGACCCGACTTATCCCAAGAGGAGTCCACGCATGTGCGGAATCGTGGCCTACATCGGCCCCAAGGACGCCACCCCCTTCCTGCTGGAGGGGCTGGCCCGACTGGAGTACCGCGGCTACGACTCGGCCGGCGTCGCCGTCACCGGGCGCACCGGCGGGATTAAGCTCCGCAAGGTCAAGGGCCGGGTCGCCGACCTCGCAGCGGCCGTGCCGGCCCGGTTCAAGGGAACCACCGGCATCGGCCACACCCGCTGGGCCACCCACGGCGTCCCCAGTGACGCGAACGCCCACCCGCACCTGGACAACGCCGAGCGGATCGCCGTCGTCCACAACGGCATCATCGAGAACGCCGACGAGCTGCGCGCCAAGCTGACCGCCGAGGGCGCCGTGTTCCGCTCCGAGACCGACACCGAGGTGCTCTCCCACCTGATCGCCGCCCACGCCGCCGAAGGCGTCGAGCTGGAGGACGCCGTCCGCGCCGCCCTCGGCCGGGTCGTCGGCACCTACGGCATCGCGGTGCTGGACGCGGAGCAGCCGGACCGGATCGTGGTCGCCCGCAACGGCAGCCCGATCGTCCTCGGCATCGGCGAGAAGGAGATGTTCGTCGCCTCCGACGTCTCCGCCATGGTCCGCTACACCCGCCAGGTCGTGCACCTGGAGGACGGCGAGCTGGCCACCGTCCGGGCCGACGGATTCCGCACCTTCACCGCGGACGCCCGTACCACCCACCGTCAGCCGTCCACCGTGGACTGGGAGATCGACTCCTATGACACCGCCGGCTACGAGCACTTCCTGCTCAAGGAGATCAACGAGCAGCCCTCCTCGGTCGAGCGCACCCTCAGCGGCCGGCTCGACGAGCGCTTCAGCACCGCCCACCTCGGCGGCCTCAACCTGGACGCCCGGGAGCTGCGCGAGATCCGCCGGGTGAAGATCCTCGGCTGCGGATCCGCCTACTACGCGGGCGAGATGGGCGCGCAGCTGATCGAGGAGCTGGCCCGGATCCCCGCGCACAGCGAGCCGGCCTCCGAGTTCCGCTACCGCAACCCGGTGATCGAGGCGGACACCCTCTACGTCGCGGTCAGCCAGTCCGGCGAGACCTACGACACGCTGGCCGCCGTCCAGGAGATCAAGCGCAAGGGCGGCCGGGTGCTCGGCGTCGTCAACACCGTGGGCAGCGCGATCGCCCGCGAGTGTGACGGCGGCATTTACCTGCACGCCGGCCCCGAGGTCTCGGTCGCCTCCACCAAGGCGTTCACCTCCACCGTGGTCGCCTTCGCCCTGCTCGCCCTGCACTTCGGCCGCATCCACGACCTCTCGCCCGCCGATGGCCGGCGCATCGTCTCGGCCCTGCAGGCCCTGCCGGACCAGATCCGCGCGATCCTCGACCAGAGCGACGCGATCGCCGAACTCGCCGCCGAGTACGCCGACTCCAGCGGCATGATGTTCATCGGCCGGGTCCGCGGCTACCCGGTCGCCCGCGAGGGCGCGCAGAAGCTCAAGGAGATCTCCTACGTCCACGCCGAGGCCTACCCGGCGAGCGAGCTCAAGCACGGCCCGCTGGCCCTGATCAGCCCCGAACTGCCCACCGTGGCCCTGGTCCCGGACGACGAGCTGCTCGACAAGAACCTCACCACCCTCGGTGAGATCAAGGCCCGCCACGGCCGCGTCATCGCCGTCGCCCACCGCCGCCCCGAGGAGAAGCTCGCCGACCACTGCATCCTGGTCCCCAAGAGCGAGCCGGAGTTGGACCCGCTGCTCCTCAACATCCCGCTCCAGCTGCTGGCCTACCACGCTGCCGTCGCCCTCAAGCGCGACGTGGACAAGCCGCGCAACCTGGCGAAGAGCGTCACGGTGGAGTAGTCCGCCGTCCGTCAGGACTCCGGGCCCCGGTCGCTGTGCGGACGACCGGGGCCCGGATGCTTGCCGGTCAGCACACCTCAGGGCACCTCAGCACACCCAGGGCGCTCGGGGCACCTCAGAAGACCGAGCAGCCGGAGAGGGTGGTGAGGGTGTCGAGGGCGGTGACGGCGGCGACGGAGTTGCCGGCCTGGTCGAGGCGGGGGCCCCAGGCGCAGACGGCGGCGCGGCCGGGGAGCACGGCGAGGATGCCGCCGCCGACGCCGCTCTTGCCGGGCAGGCCGACCCGGAAGGCGAACTCGCCGGCGGCGTCGTAGGTGCCGCAGGTGAGGAGGACGGCGTTGACGCGCTTGGCCTCGCTGCGGGACATCAGCCGGGTCCCGTCGGTGCGCACGCCGTAGCGGGCGAGGAAGGAGCCGGCCAGGACGAGGTCGCGGCAGCTCGCGGCGATGGCGCAGTGGGCGTAGTAGTGGTCCAGGACGGTCTCGACCGGGTTCTCCAGGTTGCCGTGGCTGGCGATGAAGTGGGCGAGCGCGGCGTTGCGGTGGCCGTGCTCGGCCTCGGAGGCGGCGATCACCGGGTCGGTGTCCAGCAGCGGGTTGCCGGACTCGCGGCGCAGGAACTCCCGTACGGCGCCGGAGGCGTCGCCGGTCAGCGACTGCAGGCGGTCGGTGACCACCAGGGCGCCCGCGTTGATGAAGGGGTTGCGCGGGATGCCGTGCTCGGTCTCCAGCTGCACCAGGGAGTTGAAGGGGTTGCCGGAGGGCTCGCGGCCGACGCCCCGCCAGAGGCTGTCGCCGCCGTCGTCGCTGTAGGAGAGGGCGAGGGCCAGGGAGAACAGCTTGGAGACGCTCTGGACGGAGAACGGCTGCTCCCAGTCGCCGACGCCGTACAGCTCGCCGTCGACGGTGGCCACGGCCATGCCGAAGGCCTCCGGGTCGGCGGTGGCGAGGGCCGGGATGTAGTCGGCGACACGGCCGCGGCCCGTGGTCGCCCGGGCGGCCGCCTCGGCGGCCTCCAGCAGCACCGGCCAGTCCAGGCTCTCCGCGTCGATCACGGCTGTTCCTCCACGTACACACGCTTGACGATCACGGCCGGACCGGCTGCCGACCTTTCGGTGGCACCCGGTCCGACCGGTGATTATCCGTGTTCGGGGCCGTGGTCCGCGAAGTGGTCCGCGAAGTGGTCAGGGCAGTGGTCCGGGCTCAGGCGGCGACCGGCGGGTTGGTCAGGCCGTCCTCGACGGAGAACCCGTTGGTGGCGATCACGGCGAGTCTCGCGGCGCTCGCCGGGTGCTGGCCGCCGATCTCGACGCGGCGGCCTGAGGGCTTCCTGTGCCTACGGCGCGTTGGTCGGGGCCTGGACGGGCGGGCCGGTGAGCAGCGTGCCGGTGTCCGAGTAGGGCCAGCCGTTGGGGATGCAGCCGTGCAGGCCCTTGATCTGCTGCATCATCACCGGTGCCGGGGCGCCCGGGCCCGGGCAGTCGACGTGGCCGTTACCGAGGATGTGGCCGACCTCGTGGTTGACGGCGAGCGCGTGGTACAGGTCGGGCCTGCCCCGGTAGAACTCGGACAGCTCGGTCCAGCGCTTCAGGTTGATCACGACCTGGTGCCCGACCCCGCAGTTGACCCAACCGCCCGTGTCCAGGCCGTACTGGCCGCAGATCCGGTCGGTGGACTGCGGAGTGGCCAGGTAGACCGTGAAGTCCACCGGGTCGGCGGCCATCCGCTGGAAGGACGCGGTGTTCCCGGCGGCCCAGCCACGCCGGGTGTCGCCCAGGACGGCGTCCACCTCGGCGGCGAACTGCTCGGGGCTCTCGGTGATCCCGTCCTCCACCCGCACCTTGTAGCGGTAGAGGTGCTCCCCGGTGCCGAAACGGGCTGAGCTGCCGGGCACGGTGGTGAAGGCCAGCGGCGCGGGCTCGCTGTGCCAGGGCCGCCACCAGAGCAGACCGGCCGTCACCACCGCGACCAGCGTGAGGGCGAGTGCGCCGTGCCAGGGCTTCCAGCGGGTCCAGCGCTTCTGGGCGATGGCGGCCATGCGAAGCAACTCCTGAGCTGGGTCAAAAGGGGTGCATCAGGAGGAACGGGCCGGCGGGCGACGGGGGTTCAGGCGGGGTCCGAGCGGGTTCGGGCCGGGGGCGGCCGGGGTTCAGCCGGCGGTTCGGACAGCCCCGTCGGGCGCAGGGCCCGGCCGGTTCCCGGAACCACTCGAACGTGCCACCCGTGCGGCGTGTCCCTGGGGATCGGCGTCGGAATCCGGTGTTGTGGTACGGGTCGACCGGTTCGTCAGGATTGTCCGAGTTGACCACCCCGCACGTACTCGATGCGCCATTGGAGGCACCGTCATGTCCATCACCACCGTCCTCACCGTCTCCGGCATGAGCTGCGGCCACTGCGAGAAGACGGTGAGCGCCGGGCTGTCCGCCATCCCCGGCGTCACCGCCGTCGTCGCGGACGCGCCGAGCGGTCGGGTCACCGTGGCCTCGGCCCAGCCGCTGGAGGAGACGGTGCTCCGCAGCGCGGTGGACGGGGCCGGGTTCACCTTCGTCGGCCGGGCCTGACTCCGGTGCGACGGGGACTGCCGCTGAGGTGTTGCGGCAGACCCCGTCTGCTTCAGCGGCGTCAGCCCATGCTCTTCGCGCCGTCCAGGGACTCGCGGATGATGTCGGCGTGGCCCGCGTGCTGGGCGGTCTCGGCGATGATGTGCATCAGCACCCGGCGGACCGACCACTCGGCGCCCGCCTCGAACCACGGGGCGTTCGGCAGCGGCTGGGTGGCGCTCAGGTCGGCCACGGTGGCCACCAACTCGTCGGTACGGCGGGCCACCTCGGCGTACTCGGCGAGCACGCCGGTGAGCGTCTCACCCGGCAGCATGCGGAACTCGTCGGCGCGGCGGGCGAAGTCGGCCTCGGTCCAGGCGGTGAAGTCGGGCATCGCGGACGGGCCCTCCACGATGAAGTTCGCCCAGAGGCGCTCGACCGAGGTCACGTGCTTGATGAGCCCGCCCAGGCACAGCTCGCTCGCGGTGCTCCGCAGGCCGGCCTGCTCGTCGGTGAGGTCGCGGGTGGTGAACCGCAGGAAGTGCCGCTGCTTCTCCAGCGCCACCAGGAAGTCGGCGCGCTCGCCGGTGACGGTGGCCTTGGCGGTGGCGGTGGTGGTGGTCGTGTTCATGGCTCTGGCCTTCCGTTCGGTTCCTGCTTCCTCGGACAAGAACTACGTTAGGGACCATTGCGGTCACTTCCCGTCCTGAATTCCGGAGAGAATCAGGGCATGGCGAACACCAGCACCCGGACGCTGCGACTGCTCTCCCTGCTCCAGACCCACCGGTACTGGCCCGGCGAGGAACTGGCCGACCGACTCGGCATCTCCGTCCGCACCCTGCGCCGCGACATCGACCGGCTGCGCGAACTGGGCTACCCCGTCGACGCCCAGCGCGGCGTCGACGGCGGCTACCAGCTGGCAGCGGGCGCCGCACTGCCCCCGCTCGTCATTGACGACGAGGAGGCGGTCGCACTCGCGGTGGGCCTCCAGGCAGCGGCCGAGAGCCCGGTGGAGGGCATTGCCGAGGCGTCCGTACGGGTGCTGGCCAAGGTCGTGCAGGTGATGCCGGCCCGGCTGCGCCGCCGGGTAGAGGCGCTGCGCGCGATGACCGTGCCGGTCGACTGGGGCACCTCCTCCGGCTCCGGCGTCGACCCGGACGTCCTCACCGTGGTCGCCCTGGCCTGCCGCGACAGCGAACGGCTCCGCCTCTCCTACACGGCCGCCTCCGCGCCCCGTACCGAACGCCACGTCGAGCCGTACCGGCTGGTCTGCCTCGACCGACGCTGGTACCTCGTCGCGTACGACCTCGACCGGGCCGACTGGCGCAGCTTCCGCCTCGACCGGCTCACCGGCCCCGTCGGCAGCGGTGCCCGCTTCGCCCCACGCGCGCTCCCGGCCACCGACGCCGCCGAATTCGTCCGCGCGGGCCGCAGCGGCATGCCGCGACCGCATCGGGTGGTGGCGGTGGTCGAGGCGTCGGCGGAGCGCGTCCGAGGGCATGTCGGGCGGTGGGGCGAGGTGGAGGAGGCCGGAGCCGAGCGCTGCCGGCTGGTGATGACGGCGGACTCGCTGGACTGGCCCGCGATGGCCCTGGGGTCGCTGGGCGCGGAGTTCCGGGTGGTGGAGCCGCCTGAGCTGCGGGAGCTGGTCGGGGAGTGGGCCGCCCGGTTCGGGAGGGCGGCGGGGGCGGATGCGGAGTAGCAAGTCGGCTCGGCCGACTTCTGGTGCGGCGGCGGTTCCGGGTTGCCCGGTCAGCCGAGCTGTACCGGTCTGCTTCGGGTCAGGGTTCAGCTGCCCGAACCGTTGAGGAGGGCTGCGCGTTCCGAGCGGAGCCAGGATTGCTCGGCCGTCATCTCGGCCGCATCGCCGCGGGCGAGGAACATGGCCCAGGGCTGTTGGCCCTGTCGGCCGAGCCGTTCGATGCGTTCGGCTTCGCGGGACTGGACGGCGTCGAGCGCGTCGAGCACGGCCGCCGGCTGCGCGTCGTAGGCGGTGCACAGGGCGTTGAGGCGGCTTCGCAGGGTGTGCGCGCCGGTGATCGGTGCTCGTCGCTGCTGCTCGGCGGGGCGCAGTGGCACGGCGTACCAGGCGAGTTGGGCGAGGTCGTCGAGGGCGTGGCCGGGTGCGGCGAAGTCCCAGTCGATGAAGCCGGCCAGTCGGTTGCCGTTCCAGATGGAGTTCCACGGGCCGAGGTCGCCGTGCCGGATGATCATGCCGGGCCTCCACTCGTCCTGCTGGTCCTGCCATCGGGCGTCGCACGGCGGCCGGAAGTCCTGGACGGCGTCGTGGTAGTCGCGCAGCCACTGCCCCAGTTCACTGATGCCGGTGGTCGACCGCAGGGCCGAAGGCCAGGGGGAGAACGCGGGTTCGCCGTGGACCAGCGACAGCGCCTCTTCGGTGCCGTCGATGCCGAGGACTCGCGGGGCGCGCGTGAAGCCCACCGTTTCCAGGTGGGTCAGCAGGGCGTGCACCGCGGGCGTCCACTCGCCGACCGGCCGGCGGATCGTTTCGCCGATCCGCCGCACGGTGGTCACGCTGCCCTGGTCAGTGGCGCCGTCCTCGATCACCGAGCGAGGGTAACTGTGCGCCCATGGCAGCGTCCTGTGAATTGACGCCGGGGCCGGTCAGCGCGACGTCCCGGACAGGCACTATCCCCGCGCCGCACAGGAGGTCGGGCGGGCCGACTTCCTGTGCGGGGGCTCAAGGGGCGACGGACTCGATGGTGGCCCGTAGCCGGTGGAGGGCCTCGGTGAGTCGGGCGAGCGGGGGTGTGGCGAGGGCGAGGCGGATGGCGGGGGTGACCGGGACGGGGGCCAGGTCGGGGCCGTGGGCGGCGGCGAGCAGCTTGATGCCTTGATGCCCGGGTAGCTGAGCGCGTCCACGGCGAGCACGCCGCCGGGGCGGGTGAGGGTGCGCAGCACGCAGTCCAGCGCCTGCTGCGCCCCGCTGGTGAGCAGGACGTTCTCCGGCGTCGTGTCGACCCCGCGGTCCAGCAGGTAGGTGGCCACCACGGCCCGGTCGTGCCGGTGGCCGCCCGGCGGGTGCTGGCGCAGCAGGGCCGGCGTCCGGTGGGTGGGCAGCCGGGTGCCGGCCGGGAGGGCGCCGGAGCGGATCGCGGCCGTGTACTCGTCGGCGATGGCCTTGTAGGAGGGCGGTCGCATGGGTGGCCTGCCGTTCCGGGGTCCGAGGTGGGCGGAGTATGGGGCGGAGTGCGCCAGGAGCGCGTCAGGAGTGTATGCAGGACAATAAGTGGATTGTCCTGGGTCGGTGTTCCTAGCCTGCGACGTGCAGGGACCAAGCCGAAGGGGAGCATCCGGCCATGACCGTCCACAGCGAGCGGGACCAGCACGTCGTCACCCTCACCATCGACCGGGAGAAGAAGCTCAACGCCCTCGACTACCCGACGATCGACGCGCTGCTCGCCGAACTCGACCGGATCGGCGCGGACGACACCGTCCGCGCCGTCATCCTCACCGGCGCCGGTCGGCGCGCGTTCAGCGCGGGCGCGGACATCCCGTCCCTGGCCGCCAGCATCTCGGGCGGGGCGGAGCAGGCGCTGCGCGAGTTCGTCCGGCGCGGCCACACGCTGACCCGGCGGATCGAGGAGTTCCCGAGGCCGGTCATCGTCGCCGTCAACGGGCTTGCGTTCGGAGGGGGGTGCGAGATCACCGAGGCCGCGCCGCTGGCGATCGCGGCCGAGCACGCGACCTTCGCCAAGCCGGAGATCTCGCTCGGCTTCCCACCGCCCTTCGGCGGCTCGCAGCGGCTGCCGCGCCACGTCGGCCGCAAGCGCGGGCTGGAGATGATCCTCACCGGCGACCCGGTCCCGGCCGCCCGGGCCGCCGGGATCGGCCTGGTCAACTCGGTCGTTCCGGCGGACGAACTCCTGGACGCGGCCCGTGACTTGGCCGACCGGATCATCCGGTACGCGCCGACCGCCGTGGCGGCCTGCCTGCGGGCCGTCACCCGGGGGATCAACCTGTCCATCGACGAGGGCCTGGCGGTCGAGGCGGCGGCCTTCGCGGCCACCGTGCCGACGGACGGCGTACGCGACGGACTGCGGCGGTTCCTGGACCGTTCGCCAGCCGTCGGCCGATAATCGCTTGGCCTGGAGCGGCGGGCGGGGCGACCATGGGGGGATGTCCGATCTGCTTGAGCGCGTGACCGCCTTCCACGTCGCTTTCGCCCGTCGCCAGGCGGCCGCGATCGTCGAACTGCCCGAGTTCCCCGGGGTGTTCGCGGTCATGCACGAGGAGTTCGTCCTCTCCCATGAGCACAACCACCTGGTGGTGGCAGGGCCGGGCACCGACCCGGCGGCACTGCCCGAGCTGGCGGTGCGGTGGCTCGGCCAGCGCAGGCAGTACGCGATCACCGTGCTGGACGACGAGTTGGGCGAGCGGGCCGCTCCGGCACTGACCAAGGCCGGGTACGAGTGGGACGCAGCCGTGGTCCTGGCCCGGGAGACGGCGGGCTGTGAGCTGCCCGAACCGGACGCGCACCCGGCTGAGTTGGCCGAGCTGCGGGCAGCCGTCCTGCGCCAGCAGTCGGAGTGGCACGAGGACGGGGAGCTCGCCCGCCAGCTCACCGACCGCCGGGCCGCCCGGCTGCGCGGTGCCGAGCAGGTGCACTTCCTGGCCGTCCGGACGCCGGGCGGGGAGGTCGCGGCCTGGAGCGACCTCTACCTCGACCGGGCGGCAGGACTGGCCCAGCTGGAGGACCTGGTCACCGACGCCCGGCACCGTGGCGCGGGCCACGGGGACACCCTGCTCGCCACTGGCCTGGCGCTCGCGGCTGCCGCCGGGATCCCGCAGCTCTTCCTTCTCGCGGACGCCGCCGACTGGCCGCGGGAGTGGTACGGGCGGCGGGGCTTCACCGAGATCGGCCGCATCCACTCCTTCCACTCGCGCTGACGCCGGGCCGACTGCGGACGGTGGAAGCCCGTCGGTGAGCATGAGCGCATGACGGCGGAACCGGCACTGCCCCGCGATGTGAAGGCCCTCGACACGCCCGCGCTGCTCCGGCTGGAGGAGCGGTCCCTCGACCTCGGCCTCAGCCAGCGGCTGGACCCGGGGTGGGTGCGCGCGAACGCCGCACCCGACGGGTGGCACTATCTGCGCCCGGCCCTCTGGCGCGACCTCGCCCACCGCGCCGAACTGCCAGCGCAGTTGCGCTGCGCGGTGCTGCTGGCCATGCGTACGGGGGAGCATGTGCAGAGTCTGCTGGACGTCCTGCCCGAGGACTTCGCCGCGCTGCCGCGGGCCGTCCCGGGTGAGGAGGGTCTGGGGCGGGCGCTGGCGGGCGGCCTCCGGTCGGTCAGGGAGTGGCAACTGGCGGAGGGCTGACGGGCGTTGGCGCCTGTCCGCAGTGGGCCGCGACGGTGTCGGCGAAGGCGCGGGCCAGTGGGCCCAGGGTGTCCCAGTCGCGCAGCGCCCAGCCGACGGTGAGGCCGGGCAGGTCGGGCAGCGGCAGCAGTCGCAGGCCCGGGTGGCCGGGGCCCTGCCACTCGGGGAGTGCGGGTACGACGGCCTGGCCGAGGCCGAGTTCGGCCAGCAGGATCGCGGTGTCCCAGTCCGTGACGCTGGTGTCGAAGACCGGGCGGATGCCCGACTTGCCCAGCCAGTCGTCCAGTTGGGAGCGGGACACCGAGTTCTGCGGCAGCCCGATGAGCCGGGCGTCCTGGAGGTCGGCGGGCTCGACGCGGTCCCGGGCGGCGAGCGGGTCGTTGGCCGCGACGGCGAGGACCCAGGGCAGGTCGACCACCGGCCGCTGGTCGATGCCGCGCACCGGGCTGCCGAGGGTGATCCAGGCCAGGTCGACATGGCCGGCGGTGAGCGCCTCCAGGCAGTTGCGGCTGGAGACCCCGGTCTGGAACTCCAGGCTGACCTGCGGGAAGCGCTGCCGGAAGTCCACCACGGCCGCGGACATGAAATGCCGGATGCTGGTCGCACCGGTGGTGATCCGTACCGATCCGCCCTCCCCGCGCGCGAGTTCGGCGATGGTGCGCAGGGCGTGGTCGATTCCGCCCAGGCCGGTGGCCACGGCGGTCTGCAGGTGGCGTCCGGCCTTGGTGGGCACCACGCCACGCGGGTGCCGCTCGATCAGGGTGAGGCCGAGCTCGCGTTCCAGCCGCTTCACGTGCTGGCTGACGGCGGACTGGCTGCAGTCCAGGTCGCGGGCGACGGCGCTGAGGGAGCCGGCCCGGCAGACGGCGGCGAAGACGCGGAGGTCGTCAAGGGTCACGGGGATCCAAGGTAATGCTTGGAAGTCTCCCAGCAAACCAGTGGATTGACTTGGATGTCCGGCAGGATCGATCATCGATTGCAGGGCCCGCGAGAAGGGCGGCAACCCGCCCGCTGCCTTCGCGGTGTTCCGGACACCGGGGCGGGGGTGCGGCGGGTGCCGACCCGTAGGACTCGGCCGGACAGCTACGACAGCTGCAACGGCTGCAACAGTGACGTCAGGTATGTCAGCCACATCAGGCGTGGAGGGGGAGCGGGATGCGGTACGCCGACGATCCGGGTACGCAGTGCGAGGTGTTCGTCCAGGCCGCGGTGGAGCGGGTCTGGGAGCTGGTGACCGACATCGCTCTGCCGGCCCGGCTCAGCCCGGAACTCCACCAGGTCGCCTGGCTGGACGGCGCGGACGGTCCTGCGGTCGGCGCGCGTTTCGAGGGACACAACCGGCGGGTGAACATGCGCGACTGGCGGACGGTCTCCGAGGTGATCGAACTGACGGAGTGCCGCGCCTTCGCCTGGGCCGTCATGGACGTGGACGGACGGTACGGTGGCCCGGTGTCGGACGTGGCGGGCTCGATGGCCCGGTGGCGCTTCGACCTGACCCCCGAGGACGGTGGCACCCGGGTGCGCCAGTCGGTGGTCATCGGCCCCGGCCGCAGCGGGGTCACCCTGGCCATCGAGGCCCGCCCGGAGATCGAGGAGCAGATCGTCGCCTTCCGGCTGGAGGAGCTGCGCGGCGGGATGGCGGCGACCCTGGCCGGCGTCAAGTCGCTGGCCGAGGAAGAGCGTTAGGTCGACATGGAGGCGACGGACTTCGAAGAGCTGGTGACGGCGGTCCGGGCCTCGGCGGAGCGGCTCGACGAGAGCATGGGGGCGCTGACCGACCGGGAGGCCCGGGAGCCGTCGCTGCTGCCCGGTTGGAGCCGGGGCCACGTCCTCACCCACGTCGCCCGCAGCGCCGATGCCTATCGGTGGATGCTCGCCGTGGCCCGTACCGGCACCCCGTCCGGGCGGCGCGTCGACTCCGCCGAGTTGGAGCGGCGGTTGCGCGAGGGCGCGGGGCGGGGCGCCGATGTGCTGGGCGCGGACCTGCGGGGCAGCCTGGACGGGCTGCTCGCGGACGCGGCGGCACTGCCCGCCGAGCGTCGGGCGGTGCTGGTCACCGCGCTGGCGGGGTGGCGACACCCGGCCTGGTACCTCCTGTGGCGCGCCTGGCGGGAGCTTGAGGTGCACCATGTGGACCTGAACCTCGGCTACTCGCCGAAGAGTTGGCCGGACGACTTCGTCCGGCGGGCGCTGGACGAGAGCGTCGCGGCGCTGGCCGCGCGGCGGGTCGCGCTCGCCAGGATCGGCGCCGAGGACCTCGGCCGCACCTGGCCCCTCGGCGAGGAGGGCCCGGTCGTGCGCGGCCCGGGGCATACGCTGCTCGCCTGGCTCGCCGGGCGCGCCCCGGCTGTGGACCTGCGTTCGGACGGTCCGCTGCCGGAGGTGCCACGGTGGCCGCTGCCGCCCGTGCCCGGCTGGGGCTGAGGCTCAGCCCACCTGGCCCGCCTGGGCCTCTGCCGCCCGCAGTGCGACGCAGCGCCTGACGGCGGGGCGTGCCGCGCAGGAAGTCGCGGGTCCGGCTTCCTACGGGGTGGTCCGGTCGCAGGCGCTGGCTGTCCGGCTGAGCTGGCGATGACGGCTGGGTCGGGATGCGTGGGTAGTCGGTGGGGCCGACTTTCTGCGCGAGTGCCGGGAGGACGGTACCGGGCAGCACCAGAAGTCGGTGGGTTCGACTTCTGGTGCGGTGGCCTGCCTGCTGGCGCCCGCAGGGTGGTCGCGGCTGGATCTCGGGTGAACGGCGGCACGCCCCAGACGAGTTCGTCTTCCCTGCCGTCGCCCGCCAGGCCGCAGGGGGCTGCCTGTCGGTGGTGTCGGCTAGGGTGCGGACCGGTTGCGCCTGTCCATCGCGGGCCGGCGTGAGGGGAGGGGCGTCATGGGCGACGGTGCACACGGCGGTGAGGGGCTGGGCGGTGACGGCATCCAGTGGCTGGCGGACGCCGGTGCGCAGGTCGACGGCGTGGTGTTCGCCCGGGGAATCCCGCCCGCGGAGCTCGCCCGCCGGATGGGGGCCGACCCGGTGGCCGTGACCGGGCCCATCAGCGGGACGGAGATCTGGGGCCTGGACATCGAGGGCTACCGCCCCGGTGGCGACGGTGACGGCGTGATCCGGGTCGGCGAGGCGGCCGGCTGGTGCTTCGCGATCGAGTACGGCGACTCGACCGGCGGCGAGCTGCTCACCGAGATAGCCCGACACGGTGCGGAGGTGGTGCACTTCCGCCCGATGCCCGAGCAGCCGCGGGCCCTGCTCGACTACGCCCGGGACGGCGCGGTGCTGTGCGGCTTCGGCCTCGGTGAGGAGCGCTGGCGCTGGGGGCAGGAGCCGGACCTGCTGCTGCCGGAGTTGGTCGCCGCCAAGGTCCTGGAGGCAGACGGCGTCACCCCCTGCGCCCCCGGCCGAGAGCCGTACCAGGCCGTCCGCCGCCGGGCCCTCGGCGCGGTCGGGCGACGGTTCGGGCTGCGCCTGCCCCGGGCAGTGCTGGGCGAGCTGCGGCTGCCGGCGTACGTGGTGCGCGGTACGCCGGGGCTGGAGCCGCGCTGAGGTCCCGGATCGTTTCTGCCCGCGAACGGGAAACGCCGCTGCCGGGGCGTTGCCGAAGCGGCCGCCGGGGCGTGCCGCGGCCGCGGGGGCGGATGTGATGTCGATCGCGGCTCCCCGAACCCGACAACGCCGTCAACCTGCTGGCCGTCGTCCGCGAGCGGCAGGGCCGGGTGGACGAGGCGATCGCCCTGCTGCGCACCCGGACGGTCACCTCGGTCAACGGCCGTGACCAGCTGGCCGACCTGCTGGCCCGGCACGAGCGCATCGAGGAGCTGAGGGCGTACGCGGCGGAGGACCCGCTCGGGGACGCCGCGACCGCCTTGGCCGAACTGCTGGAGCTGCGCGGGGACACCGAGGGCGCGGTCGACGTCTACCGGGCGGCTGCGGCGGAGTCGCCGAACCCGGCGGTGGCGCTCGCCGAGCTCCTGGCCCGGCACGAGCGGGGGGACGAGGCGATCGAGGTGCTGCGCGCCCTGCCGTGGTCGGAGGGCGGCAGCGAGGACTGGATCGTGGACACCTTGTGCACGCTGTACATCGACGAACGGCGTGCCGAGCAGGGATTGACGTACCTGGACGGCGTCCTCGCCCGATTCGACTCCCCGCCGTGGGAGTACGTCCGGCTCCGGCCCCGCCTGCTCGCGGCCTGCGGCCGCCTGGAGCGGGCGATCGAGGAGCTGCGGGCCGGCGTCGATGCCCCCTTCGTGGCCGAGGAGCTGGCGACCCTTCTGGCCGACGCGGGTCGTCTGGAGGAGGCCGTTGCGGTCCTTCGCTCGGCGGACCGCCCGCTGCTGGCCTCGCTGCTCGCCAGGCTCGGGCGGATCGACGAGGCCATGGCCCTCTTCCACCCGACCGCCTGACCGACCTCAGGCCGCGACGGCGGCCGTGCGCAGCCGCGCCGCCGAGCGGGACAGCCGGAACGCCGCGAGCGGGCTCGGGCAGAAGCCCAGCGCGATGGCGGTGAGCAGGGCGCCCGGGGTGAGCCTCCCCGCAGTGGCCGTGATGGCCGCGGCGAACAGCGGCACGAGCAGCACCGGGGAGAGCAGCAGCACGGTCGCCAGCTGCTTCTCCCGCCGCGTCCACTGCCGGGACTTCGCCACCCGGACCGTCGCGATGACGGCCGACGCCAGCCCGAGCGCCGACCCGACGACCGGGACCAGGGCCAGTGGCAGGGCGAGCACCGCGAAGGCGAGGGTGAGGGTGGTCCAGCCCGCCGTCTCCGGCGCGGGCAGGGTCCGGCCCTCCTCGGCGAGGGCGGCGTCGGCGATCTGCCGGGGCGCGCCCAGCTGCTCCAGTACGGTGCGGACCGTGTCGTTGCCGGCAGGGCCCTCGGCGAGCGATACCTCGATGTGCTCGCGCAGGTCGGCGAGGAGCTCCCGGCGGCGCTCGGCCGGGAGCGTGGCGGTGTAGCGGGCGACCGCGTCGAGGTGGGCGCGGACCAGGGGGTGTTCGATGGGGTTGTTCACGGGTGGTCTCCCGGGGCGAGGACGTGGTCGACGGTTTCGCGGAAGGCGGGCCAGAGCGCGGTGAACTCCTCCAGCGCGCCGCGGCCCGCGTCCGTGAGGGTGTAGTAGCGGCGGGACGGGCCGCTGGCCGAGTCGCGCAGGAAGGTGTCGGCGAGTCCGGCGCGGCGCAGCCGGGACAGCAGCGGGTAGATGGTGCCCTGGCTGGTCGCCAGCATCGGGTACCGGCCGAGTTCCTGGAGCAGTTCGACTCCGTAGCGAGGACCGTCCCGGAGTAGTGCGAGGACGCAGTACTCCAGGACGCCCTTGCGCAGCTGGGTCGCCACCGGCCCGTCGGGCGCGCCGCCGGCCGCTCCACCTCCGGGTTCGTGGTTGGTGATGCCAGGTACCATGCAATGCAAGCTAGCACGCGAAGCAAGGTACGCGCACCGAACACGTCGATGGTGTCACTCCTCCCGCCGCAGCGGCCGCCAGCCGGCCGGGTGGACACCCGGTGGGCCGGTTGAACCCTCACCCGGTCGGCCGGTGGCAGCCCGTACGGCGCACGCCCTCCGTCCGGGGCTCCCAGCGGGCGTTGCCGCGCCCTGGCCCCTAGGGTCGGTGATGCGCCGACGGTGCCGCGCGCCGGGGCGTACGCCGCGCCGCCGCGCGCCGGTGCGGTCGGCATGTCCGAGACCGCGCCGCGCGGCAGACCCCGAGAGGTGGACCGCTCCATGCACACCGTCGTCCGCGGCGCCGGCGCGCTCGGCCTGGCCGCAGTGCTGCTCGCCCCCGCCGCCGGCTGCCAGGGCGACAGCCGTTCCGCCGCCGAGCCCGCGCCGACCTCCCCGGTCACCGGCGCCGCCGTCACCGGCCTGGCCGCCCAGCAGCTCGACTGGCGCGCCTGCCCGGCCCCGAGCGCCGCCCAGGGCAGCGGCACCGCACCCGCGAGCGACTGGCAGTGCGCCACCCTCAAGGCCCCGCTGGACCACAACAAGCCGGACGGCGGGACCATCGACCTCGCGCTGATCCGCATCAAGGCCAAGGACGAGCAGCACCGGATCGGCTCGCTGTTCTTCAACTTCGGTGGCCCCGGCGCCTCCGGGGTGGCCACCCTGCCCGCCCTGGCCGGGTCCTACTCCTCCCTCAACGCCCGCTTCGACCTGGTGAGTTTCGACCCGCGCGGGGTCGGCGACAGCGTCGGAGTGAAGTGCCTGGGCGACCGGGCGATGGACGCCAACGTGGCCGTCGACAGCACCCCGGAGACCCCGGCCGCGGTCAAGGCCCTGGACGACAGCAACGCCCAGTTCGCTGCCGCCTGCGAGCACAACTCCGGGCCGGTGCTGCCGTACGTCGACACCGAGAGCGCCGCCCGGGACCTCGACCTGATGCGGCAGGTGCTCGGCGACCGGACGCTCTTCTACTTCGGCATCAGCTACGGCACCGAACTCGGCGGCGTCTACGCGCACCTGTTCCCGAAGGAGGTCGGCCGGCTCGTCCTGGACTCGGTGGTTGACCCGACCAAGGATCCGCAGCAGTCCGCGCTCGGCCAGGCCCAGGGCTTCCAACTCGCCCTCGACGACTTCATGAAGGCCTGCGCCAGCCAGGTGGGTGCCGCCTGCCCGACCGGCAGCGGCGGCGGCGCCGAGGGCACGGCGAAGATCACCGAACTGCTGCAGAAACTCGCGCAGTCGCCGCTTCCCACCGACAGCGGGCGCAAGCTCACCGAGAGCCTGGCCGTCACCGGCATCGCCAGCGCCCTGTACAGCCAGCAGACCTGGCCCGCACTGGCCTCCGGGCTCACCGAGGCGATGCAGCACGGCACCGGCGACACGCTGCTCCAGCTGGCCGACGGGCTGCTCGGGCGCGACCCGCAGGGACGCTACAACAACTTGAACGCGGCCAACCGGGCGATCTCCTGCGTGGACGCCCGGCAGCGCTACTCCGACCAGGACGTCGAGCAGCAGCTGCCGCAGTTCCACACTGCCTCCCCGGTGTTCGGCGCCTTCACCGCCTGGGGCCTGACCGGCTGCACTGGCTGGCCCGTCCCGGGCAAGGCCGACCACCCGGAGGTCTCCGCCGAGGGCGCCGCCCCGATCCTGGTGGTCGGCACCACCGGCGACCCGGCCACCCCGGTCGAGGGCGCCCACGCGATGGCGCAGCAGCTGGGGCCGGGCGTCGGCGTCATGGTGACGCTGAACGGCGAGGGCCACGGCGGCTACAACACCGGCAACCCCTGTCTCAAGCAGATCGTGGACGCCTACCTGCTGGACGGCACGGTGCCGGCGGACGGGGCCACCTGCAGCTGAGAAGTGGCCCATGCTGGTGGGTGGTGATTGGCCCTGGGGAGCGGTCCAATCGGGCCCTAGGATCGTCCACGTGAACAAGAACGCCACCAAGGTCGACTTCTACTTCGATCCCGTCTGCCCCTTCGCCTGGATCACCTCCCGGTGGATCCTGGAGGTCGAGAAGCAGCGTGAGCTGGACCTCAACTTCCGGGTGATGAGCCTGTCCGTCCTCAACGAGGGTCGCACCGACCTGCCCGAGCGCTACCAGCGCCTGATGACCACCGGCTGGGGCCCCGTCCGGGTCTGCATCGCCGCCGCCGAGAAGCACGGCGAGCACGTCCTGCGCGACCTCTACACCGAGCTCGGCACCCGCCTGCACGACCAGGACCGGGCCGCCGACGACACCCTCATCCGCGAGGCCCTGGTCGCGGCCGGCCTGCCCGAGGAGCTCGCCGAGGTGGTCGACAGCACCGCGTACGACATCGCGCTGCGCAAGAGCCACCACGAGGGCATGGACCCGGTCGGCGAGGAGGTCGGCACCCCGACCATCCACGTGGACGGGGTCGCCTTCTTCGGCCCGGTGCTGAGTGCGATCCCGCGCGGGGAGGACGCCGTACGGGTCTTCGAGGGGGTCCGGCTGCTGGCCGGGTACCCGAAGTTCTTCGAGCTCAAGCGGACCCGGACGGGGTCGCTGGACTTCTCCTGAGTTGCTGGTTGATCCTGATCCGCCCCGACCGGGGGACGGCCGATGACGGTCGCGGTCGGGGCATCGGGCTTTTCCGGACAGGGGCCGGTCGGCGGCGGGTCAGCTTCCGGTCTGGCGCAGGTCCTTGAGGGCCGCGGCGAGCGGCCAGGCGAGCAGGACCAGCAGGATGCCGGCCGTCAGTGCCGTGGCCGTGGGGCCGACCGTCCAGGTGGCCAGCAGGGTGGACCCGGCGAGGACCCCGGCGGCGGTGAGGGTGCCGAGGCCCAGCTTGAGCCGGACCGGGGACGGCGTGGCCAGCGCCGCCCGTCCCGCCGGGCCCGCCACCGTACGGCAGGTCTGCAGCGCGCCGACGGCCAGCACGGCCCACCAGCAGGCGAAGGCCGTGAAGCCGTAGCCGCCGGCCGCGACCGCCGAGCCCAGCGCCGAGTGCGCGAGCGCCACCAGGCCCGCACCCGCCAGGGCGGGTGCGGCGAGGCGGCGGACGGCGGTGGCGAGCAGGGTGCGGAGCGCGGTGAGGTCGCGGCGGGGGAGCGGGGTGACCAGCGTCAGCCCAGCCAGCAGCAGGGCCTGGTCGAGGGGCGCCGCCCAGGCGCCGCCGGGCGCGGAGATCCGGTGGGCCCCCTGCTCGGCGGCCAGCGCGCCGACGAACCCGGTCGCCAGCGCGACGGCGAGGGCCAGCGCCGTGGCCCGGTCGCGCCGTTGGGTGCGGTCGTCGGCGGGCCAGATCGCCGGGTGCAGCCACAGGTCCGCGATCGCGGCCAGGAGCCGGGGCCAGGCGCGCCAGCCGGCCCCCCGCACCTCCTCCGCCAGCTCCTCGCCCCAGCGCTCGCGCATCGGCGCGGGGTAGAGCCGGAAGAGGTCGACGGGCCGGCGAGAGCGTGCGCGGCTCACGCGGGGTTCACCCTGAGGCCGGCGAGTCCGGCGGCGGCCACCTTCGCCATCGACCGCAGCTCCTGCTCCAGCAGTTGCCGGCCCTGCGGGGTCAGCCGTACCGGCCGTTGGCGGGGCTGCGACCCGGTGTCGTCGGCGGGCTCGATCAGCTGCTTGGCCTCCAGACGGGTCAGCGCGCCGTAGAGGCTGCCGGGGCCGAGCTTCTTGCCGATCAGCCGCTCGATCGCGGCGTTCACGGCGTAGCCGTGCAGCGGTCCCTCGGCCAGTGCGCAGAGCACCAGCGTCTGGGCGTCGTACGTCTGCATGGGCGCTCACTCCCTCGGATGCGGCTGTCCCGGCCACGATACTACGCGACAGGTACTACGCGGCGTGTACTATGTCGCCGTGGTCGAGAAGGAGACGCCTGCGACCGAGCACGCCCTGGGGTGGGGAAGTTGACGCGCGGATGGGGATGGCTGCCGATCGCGACGGCACTGGCCGTGGTGGGACTGGTGGGACTGGTGGCCGTGCGGCTGCCGGTCGGGGTGATGGGTGCGCTCGTCCGGGTCCTCCCGGCGGAGCGCGAGTTGGCGCAGCACGTGGCTCCGGGGGGGGGGGCTGCCGGACCTGCTGGTGCGCGGCGGGAAGGGTGATGAGCGACGATGATCGGAACGCAACGGCGCGCGCTGTGGGGCGCCTTGGCGCTGGCGGTCGGTTTCACCGGCTTCGCGTACGTCACCACGCAGGCCCGAATGCTGCGCGCGGTGAGTCCTTGGCAGGCGGATCCGTACGACGCGGTGGTGTCCTTCACGCTCTTCCTGGTCCCCGCGCTCGCCGCCCTGACGACCGTACGGGCCTGGCTCTGCCGCGGCGGCGGGCCGCAACCCGGTTACCGGGTGGACCAGTTGCTGCGCGCGGCCCGGCTCGGCGCCGCGCTGGTCGCGGTGACCGTCGCCACCGACGCGACCGCGGCGGTCCTGCGGGCGGAACGCGAGCTGTGGGACGGGCGGACGGCCTGGCTGATCGCCGCGCTGCTGCCGCTGGGTACGGGCGCCGGATGGTGCCTGGCGCTGCTGCGGCGGGCGGCCCGGGAGTTGCCGCCCGAGGAGCGGCGGCGGCCTGGCGGCGACTGGTTGGACGACCTCGCGCTGCTCGCCGCGCCCCTGGCCGACCTCGGAGCCGTCACCCGCTTCCTGCGCCGCCACATCGTGGCCGCCGCGGCGGGGTTGAGCCTGCTGGCCGGGGCGCTGGTGGTCAGTGGGCAGGCGGTCGGCGAGGGCTGGCCCGGCTGGCAGCTGGCCGTGGTCGAACTTGCCGTCTTCGTCAGCGGGTTCTTCGCCTTCTGCCTGCTCAGTGACGTCCTCCTCCGCATCGCCGTGACCCGGCCGAGGTCCGGCGCGGGGAGGGCCGCCGCCTTCGCCGCCGCGCTGGCCGTACCGGTGAGCGGCGGTCTGCGGGGCGCCTTGTGGCCGCTGGTCGGGCTGCCGGGCGAGGTTGACTCGCCAGGCCGGCTGCTGGCGCTGATGGCGGTGTGCGCGCTGCTCGCGGGCGCCACGACCCTGGTCGCCGTACGGGTGCGGGAGGCACGATGAGCGAGCGGGTCGAGCGGGTCGACGAGCACGACCAGGTGGTCGGCGTCGTCGACCGCGCCGAGGCGATCCGCCGCGGCTGGCTGCACCGGGTGGCGACCACCGTCTGCCGGGACGCGGCCGGCCGGGTGCTGGTCTACCGCCGCCCCGACACGGTGAGCCGCTTCGCCGGGCACCATGACGTGATGCTGGGCGGCGCCGTACGGGTCGGGGAGTCGTACCGCGCGGCGGCGGAGCGCGAGCTGCGGGAGGAGCTGGGGCTGGCCGTCCCGGTGCGGCACCGGTTCACCTTCCGCTGCCGGGGAGCGATCGCCCCGTATTGGCTGGGCGTCCACGAGGCGGCGTTGCCGCCGGGCCCGCTGACCGTCGATCCGGCCGAGATCGCCTGGCACGGCTGGCTGACCCTGCCCGAGCTGGCCGAGGCCGTGCGGCGGTGGCCGTTCGTGCCGGACGGGCAGCTGGCGTTCGGTCGGTACCTGCTCGGCCTCCCGTCCGGGCCCGGAGCGTCCGACCATGGAGAGGTAGGCCCCGAACAGGGACCCGAGGGACCCGAGCCAGGAGTCGAACAGGGCCCCGACCAAGGCCCTGACCAAGCCCCCGAGCAGGGCTCGCGCTAGAACCCGGCGGTGGCCCGAGAGGCGGTGAGCGTGGATGATCCTACGAACGCGCCTGCGCGCTGCCCGCCACCGTGCGACCCCGCCCGGTTCGGGCCCCACCCCCGGCGGCCCCGGCAAAGGCCCGGGCCAGTGGCAACGGCCAGGCCCCGGCCCCGGAGGCGCCCGGCCCAAGCCCCCCGCCCCCTCCTGGCGCCGCTGGCTGCTGCCGCTCGCCGCCCTCGCCACCCTGCTCGTGCTCGTCCTCTTCTCCAAGTCGACCCCGACCGGCACCAGCTACGGCTACACCGACTTCCTGAACCGGGTCGACGCCGGCCAGGTGCAGACCGTGGACGTCAGCGATACCGGCGGCGTGAGCGGCACGCTCAAGGACGGCACCCACTTCACCAGTCAGATCCCCACCGCCCTGGACACCTCCCAGCTCGGCCACGCGCTCTCCGACCAGCACGTGAACGTCACCGCCAGCCGCTCCAGCGGCGGCGGCTCACTCTGGTCCGCCCTGCTGCTGTTCCTGCCGCTGCTGATCTTCGGCGGGCTGTTCCTCTGGTCGGGCCGGATGGCCGCCCGGTCACTCGGCGGTGGGCTGAGCGCGATCGGCCGCTCCCGGGCGAAGATCATCGAGGCCGAGCGGCCCAACACCGGCTTCGCCGACGTGGCCGGGTACGAGGGGGTGAAGCAGGAGGTCAGCGAGGTGGTCGACTTCCTGCGCAGCCCGGAGCGGTACGCTGCCGCCGGGGCCAAGGGGCCGCGCGGGGTGATCATGGTCGGCCCGCCGGGCACGGGCAAGACGCTGCTCGCCCGGGCGGTCGCCGGGGAGGCCTCGGTGCCGTTCCTCTCGGTGACCGGCTCCGGCTTCGTGGAGATGTTCGTCGGCGTCGGCGCCTCCCGGGTCCGCGACCTGTTCGAGGAGGCCCGCAAGCGCGCGCCGTCCATCATCTTCATCGACGAGATCGACGCGGTCGGCGGCCGCCGCGCGGGAGGCTCCCGGATCGGCGGCAACGACGAGCGCGAGCAGACCCTCAACCAGCTGCTCTCCGAGATGGACGGCTTCGACCAGAGCACCGGCATCGTCGTCATCGCCGCCACCAACCGGCCGGACGCCCTCGACCCGGCCCTGCTGCGCCCCGGCCGCTTCGACCGGCAGGTCACCGTGCCGCTGCCCAACCAGGCCGAGCGGGCGGCCATCCTCGCCGTGCACATCCGGGGCAAGACCCTCGCCCCGGACGCCGACCTGGACCGGATCGCCCGCGGCACCCCCGGGTTCTCCGGCGCCGACCTCGCCAACCTGGTCAACGAGGCCGCCATCAACGCCGTCCGTGCCGAGCGCGCCACCATCACCGCCGCCGACCTCGACGACGCCCGCGACCGGGTGCTGCTCGGGCGCCGGGAGTCCTCCAACGCGCTGCTGCCCGAGGAGCGGCACGCCGTCGCCGTGCACGAGTCCGGGCACGCGCTGATGGCCGCGCTGTGCGAACACGCCGACCCGGTCGCCAAGGTGACCATCCTCCCGGCAGGGGTCGCGCTCGGCGCCACCGAGCAGCTCCCCGAGGCGGAGCGGCACCTGTACAGCGAGAGCTACCTGAACGACCTGCTCACCGTCCAACTTGGCGGGCGAGCAGCCGAGTTGACGGTCTTCGGTGAGGGCTCGACCGGCGCCGCCAACGACCTCGCCAACGCCACCTCGGTGGCCACCCGGATGGTCCGCGAGTTCGGCCTCTCCCCGGACCTCGGCCCGGTCGGCTACTCCAGCGGCTCCCCGCAGTACCTCGGGGAACACCCCGAGGACCTGCTGCGCCGCCCGTACTCCGAGCAGACCCAGCGCGCGGTGGACGAGGCGGTGGCAGCGCTGCTGCGCCGCGCCGAGCGCCGGGCCGTCGAGCTGCTGCGCGAACACCGGCACCACCTGGACGAGCTGGCGACGCTGCTGGTTGTTCAGGAGACCGTGGACGGCGGCGTGGTGCTGGAGATCCTGCGGCACCCCGCGCCTGCGACCGAGACCGGGGTGGAGGGTTAGGGCTTGGGCGGGCGCTCGAAGAAGGTCTCCAGCACCACCGTCGCCTGGGTGCCGCTCACGCCCTCGATCGCGTAGAGGCGGCGCAGCACCTCCTGGAGCTGCTCGGTGGTCGCCGTGCGCACCTTGACCAGCACCGAGGCGCTGCCCGCGATGATGTGCGCCTCCTCGATCTCCGGGATGGCGGCGAAGGCGGCGGCCGAATCGCCCATCCAGGCCGAGGAGTCCACCAGCACGAAGGAGAGCACCCCGAGCCCCAGGCTCCGCGGTTCCACCTCCACCGTGGTGCGGCGGACCACCCCGCGCTCACGCAGCTTGCGCACCCGCTCGTGCGCGGCCGCGGCGGAGAGCCCCACGGCCTTCCCGAGGGCCGCGTACGGCTGCCCGGCGTCCTGCTGGAGCAGGGCGAGCAGGGCGCGGTCGGTCTCGTCCAGGTTTTCGATCACCATGGTGGAACCATATCCGTTTCTGCCATACTCCCGAGCAGCAGAACAAGGTTCGGCAGACGGTAGTGGAGAGTGGATTGTGTCTGGTCAGATCAGGTTCGGACTGTACGAGATTCTGGACGACCGGTTCCGGCGGTGCGCCAACGGTGACACCCGGCTGGAGAAGCTGTACGGCGACTGCCGCTGGGCCGAGGGGCCGCTCTACCTGCTGGCCTGGCGCCAGGTGATCTGGAGCGACATCCCCAACGACCGCCTGCTGCGTTGGGACGAGGTCACCGGCACCATCGGGGTCTTCCGCTCCCCGGCCGGCCACCCCAACGGCAACACCGTCGACCGCGAGGGCCGCCTGATCAGCTGCGAGCAGGGCAACCGCCGGGTCACCCGCACCGAGCACGACGGCGGGATCACCGTCCTCGCCGACCGCTACCGGGGCAAACGGCTCAACTCGCCGAACGACGCCGCCGTCGGCTCCGACGGCGCGGTCTGGTTCTCCGACCCGGACTTCGGCATCACCAGCGACTACGAGGGCCACTGCGCCGAGCCCGAGATCGACGGCCGCAACGTCTACCGGATCGACCCGCACACCGGGGAGGTCCGACTGGCCGCCGACGGCTTCGAGGGGCCGAACGGCCTCGTCCTCTCCCACGACGGGCGGCAGCTCTACGTCAACGACAGCCGGGCCGGGCACATCCGGGTCTTCGACGTCGGCGCGGACGGAGCCCTGAGCGGCGACCGGGTCTTCGTGAGCGGTGACGGCTGCCGGTTCGACAACATCCGCTTCGACCTCGACGGCCGGCTCTGGGCGGCCGCCTTCGAGGACGGCGTCCACTGCTACGCCCCCGACGGCTCCCTCATCGGCCGTATCCTCGTCCCCGAGCCCGTCTCCAACATCACCTTCGGCGGCCCGAAGAACAACCGCCTGTTCATCACCGCCACCACCTCGCTGTACTCGCTGGTGACGTCGATGACGGGCACCCACCGTGTGACCTTCCCGAAGGAGTCGGCATGACCGAGACCCCGCCCGCGGACCTCCAGCGGCAGATCGCCCTCGCCCTCGGCGTGGCGCCCGTCCCCGACCCCGCGAAGGAGGCCGAGCGGCGGGTGGACTTTCTGGCCGAGCAGCTGCGGGCCGCCGGCGCCCGCACCCTGGTGCTGGGCATCAGCGGCGGCGTCGACTCCACCACCACCGGGCGGCTCTGCCAGCTCGCCGTCGAGCGGCTGCGCGCCGAGGGGTACCGGGCCGGCTTCACGGCGATGCGGCTGCCCTACGGCGTCCAGGCGGACGAGGCGGACGCCCAGCGCGCGCTCGACTTCATCCGCGCCGACGAGGTGCTCACCGTCGACATCAAGCCCGCGACGGACGCCGCCTTCGACGCCCTCCTCGCCGCCGGGCTGACCTTCACCGACCACGCCCACGAGGACTTCGTGCGCGGCAACGTCAAGGCCCGCCAACGGATGGTGGTCCAGTACGCGGCCGCCGGCGCCACCGGCGGCCTGGTCGTCGGAACCGACCACGCGGCCGAGGCCGCTGTCGGCTTCTTCACCAAGTACGGCGACGGCGCGGCCGACGTGATGCCGCTCTCCGGCCTGACCAAGCGGCAGGTGCGCTCGATCGCCGAGGTGCTGGGCGCGCCCGTCGAGCTGGTCGGCAAGGTCCCCACGGCGGACCTGGAGAACCTCGCCCCCGGCCGCCCCGACGAGGACGCCCTCGGTGTCGAGTACGACGCCCTGGACGACTTCCTGGAGGGACTGCCGGTCAGCGAGCAGGTCTTCGCCACCGTCCTCGGGCACTACCGCCGCACCGAGCACAAGCGCGGCCTGCCGATCATCCCGGGCCAGGTGTGAGCGACCGGGCCGCACGCGCGGCCGGGGCCGTCCTCGGATCAGCGGTGGGCGAGGCCCTCGGCGCCCCCTACGAGTTCGGCCCGGCCGGTGCCCTCACCGCCCGCTTCCCGTCCGGCCCGGTGGCTGGACCGGACCCCTGCGCGCACCCCTGCCGGGATACGGCGGCCGGGTGCTGCGGAAGCCAGAACTGCTGCGGATGTCAGTGCAGTTGACGGACAGGCGGCCTAGCGGCTCCATGGCCTGACGGTCACCGGAGGAGGTGGCCCCAGTGGGTGGCCACCGCGACGATCACCGCCAGCGGCAGCAGCAGGTGCGAGGCCAGCGCGGTGATCATCGCGCAGTACCATCGCCGGTGCGGCGTGGACCGCTGGCCCGCTACGGCGACGCCGAGCAGGGTCGCGAAGAGCACGACCCCGACCAGGACGGCGGTCTGGGTCACCGCCGTCCGGTGCTCCGCCGCGGTCTGCTCGCCCGCCCAGCGCCAGATCCGGGTCAGCAGGAAGCCGTCGAGCGCAACAGTCAGAACGCCGAACACCGCGGCGCCGACCGTGTCTCCGGTCTCCGCGCCCAGGCCCCTGATCTCCGTGTCCGCCATCGTGCCGCCCCCCTTGATCGTCCGTGCGTACGGATCGCTACCGTACCGAGTGACCGGTTCGACGACGAAGGGGGAAACGGCATGGGTGAAGTGACGGTGCGTCCGGTGGGATGGGTGGTCGGCGGACGGGACGACGTCCGGGACGACGGGTGGGGGAGCGTGGGGGCGGTGATCCGGCTGGACGGCGGGCAGTTCGGCGAGGAGGCGCTGTACGGGCTGGCGGACTTCTCGCACCTGGAGGTGGTGTACCACTTCGACCGCGTCCCGGCCGGGAAGGTCGAGACCGGCGCCCGCCACCCGCGCGGCAACACCGACTGGCCGCTGGTCGGCATCTTCGCCCAGCGCGGCAAGAACCGCCCCAACCGGCTCGGGGTCTCCCGCTGCGAGCTGGTCCGGGTGGACGGGCTGGAGCTGCACGTCACCGGCCTGGACGCGGTGGCCGGTACGCCGGTGCTCGACATCAAGCCGTACCTGGTGGAGTTCGGCCCGCGCGGGGAGGTCCGTCAGCCCGCGTGGTCGACGGAGCTGATGCGCGCCTACTACGACTGCGAGGACTGACCGTGGCCCAGGACCGACTCGCGGTGGTGTCCGGCGGCGGGACCGGGATCGGGCGGGCGATCGCCGCCCGGCTGGCCGGGGACGGTAACCGGGTGGTGATCCTCGGCCGCCGGGCGGCCGTGCTGGAGAAGGCCCGGGAGGAGATCGAGCGCAGCGCCGGAGCGGGCACGGTCGTGCCGCTGGCCGGCGATCTGACCGACCCGGCGGCGGTCGGGACGGTGGCCGCCCGGATCGCCGAACTCGGGCCGGTGGACGTGCTGGTGAACAACGCGGGCGCGATCATCACCCCGCCCGAGGACGACAGCCTGGACGCCCTGGCCGCGTCGTGGCGGCGGGACCTGGACACCAACCTGCTCACCGCGGTGCTGCTGACCACCGCCCTGCAGGGCGCGCTGCGCCGCCCCGGCGGCCGACTGGTGGTGATCAGCTCGGCGGCCGCCCAGCGCGGCGGCGCGGGCCCGCACTCGGCCGGCTCGTACGCGGCCGCGAAGGCCGCCCTGCACGGCTGGTCCTTCGGCCTGGCGCGGCAGTTGGGCCCGGACGGCATCACGGTGAACGTACTGGCACCCGGCTACGTCGAGGACACCGAGATCTTCGGCGCCGACTGGGACGAGGGTTTTCACGCCCGGAAGATCGCCGACACCCTGGTCGGCCGGGCCGGCACCCCCGGCGACGTGGCCGAGGCGGTCGCCTACATCGCCTCTCCGGCGGCCGGCTACCTCACCGGCCAGGTGATCGGCCTGAACGGCGGGGCGGTGCTGGGCCGTTGAGCCGGGATCAAAGGGCTCGTCCGCGCGTTCAGTGAACGTCTACCAACCCTCCCTACGGTGGGTCCGGCCGGCGTAGCCCGCCCGGTCGGCTCCACCGCACCCGAGCCCAGGAGCCTCCGTTGTCCAGGATCATCACCACCGCCATCCCCGCCCACGGGCACGTCAGCCCGCTGCTGGCGATCTCCGCCGATCTCGCCGCCCGCGGGCACGAGGTGGTGTTCCTCGGCGGCGCGCGGTTCGCCGGGGCGGCCGAGCGGGCCGGGGCACAGTTCGTCGCGCTGCCCGCCGAGGCCGACTTCGACGACCGGGACCTGGATGCCCGCTTCCCGGGCCGGGCGAGCCTGCCGCCCGGGCCGGAGCGGATCGCCTTCGACGTCCAGCACTTCTTCCTCGACCCGATCCCGCACCAGTACCGGGCGCTGCTCGCGCTGTTGGAGGAGTTCCCGGCCCGGGCCGTGATCGCGGACGCCTTCTTCCAGGGCGCGCTGCCGCTGGCGCTGAGCCGCCCGAGGGCGGAGCGCCCGGCGCTGATCGGCATCGGGCTCACCCCGTCGATGCTGCCGAGCGTGGACACCGCGCCCTTCGGGCTGGCGCTGCCGCCGCTGCCGGGTGAGGAGGGCCGGGCCCGCAACCGGGCGCTGCAGGAGGAGATGGACCGGCGCGACGAGCCGCTGCAGCGCTACACCGCGAAGGTGTTCGCGGGGGTGGGCGTCCGGGTGCCGGAGGGCCCGCGCGGGCAGGCGATGGTGACGGTGGCGGACGAGTTCCTGCAACTGACCGTGCCGGGCTTCGAGTACCCGCGCAGCGACGCGCCCGCCTCGTACCGGCTGATCGGCGCGCTGCCGGGGATCGTCGGCAACGAGCAGGCGCTGCCCGAGTGGTGGGACGAGGTGACCGGCGGGCGGCCGGTCGTGGTGGTCACCCAGGGCACGCTGGCCAACACCGACCTCGGTGAGCTGGTCGCCCCGACCGTCCGCGCCCTGGCCGACCGGGACGATGTGCTGGTGGTGGCCGCCACGGCCCGCCCGGACGGGCCGCGGCGGCTGGCCGATCTGCTGGGCGGCAGCCTGCCGGGCAACGTCCGCGCCGCCGGGTATGTCCCGTTCGACCAGCTGCTGCCGCACACCGCCGTGCTGGTCAGCAACGGCGGCTACGGCGGGGTGCAGACCGCGCTGCGGTACGGGGTGCCGCTGGTGGTGGCCGGGGCGAGCGAGGACAAGCCGGAGGTGGCGGCCCGGGTGGAGTGGGCCGGCGTCGGGCTCGACCTGCGGACCGGCCGCCCGGGGCCGGAGGAGGTGCGCCGGGCGGCCGACCGGGTGCTCGGCGAGGGCCGGTTCCGTGAACGGGCCCGCGCGCTGGCCGCGGAGTTCGCGGCGTACCGGCCGTTCGACACCATCGCCGAGCTGGTGGAGTCGCTGTAGCCCCGGAAGACGCCGGGGGAACGAGACGTCAGTCGCCGTCCGCGTCCGCCTCCGGGGTGGGCGCGGCGGCGGGCTTGAGGCCGAGCTTGGCCTCAGCGGTGGTCCAGTCGGTGGCGATCGCGGTCTGGGCCGCGGCCAGGGTGACCTGTCCCTTGCAGATCGCGGTGTGCAGGTGGGTCTCCACCGAGTCCTTGGGGTTGTTCGGCCCCTTGCCCGGGACGTGGCCGGGGGAGGGCGGCTGGATCCAGAGGTTGCGCGGGTCGTTGGGGTCGCCGCCGAGCTGCAGGCTGATCAGGTGGTCGTACTCGGCGTCGCCCATCGGTCCGCTGTAACCGTAGGACTTGGCGTTCTCGGCCTTCTCCTTGCCGGTGATGTTCGCCGGCGGACGGATGGTCGAGGTGTAGCCGCCCGGCTTGCAGATGGTGTCGTTGATGTTGCCCTGGTTGACCGCCGGGCTGATCGCGCCCGGGGTGCAGTTCGGGTCGGGCAGCGGCTGCTTGTCCGCCGTGTAGCGGAAGTGGCAGCTGCCGGCCGCGGGCTGCGGCTGGACGTCGTACGAGGGCTTCGGGCCGGGTCCGGTCACGATCGCGGCCGGGGCGGGCTGGGCGGCGTCGCCGCCGACCGCCGGAGCGGAGCTGTGGGCGCTCACCTTGCCGTGGCCGCTGTCCTTGGCGGTGTGGCCGCCGCCGGACGAGCAGCCTGCGGCTGCGGCGAGCAGGACGGCCGCGGCTATGGCGAGGGCGCCTCGGGCGGGAGCCGGCACGGAATTCCTCCAGGTCGTTGGGGGGTGACGCGCGGCCGGCCGGCAGTGGTGCCGGAGGCCGCGCCAGCGGACACTACCGTGTCGAGGGGGCCGAAGGGGTGACGCCACGTTCGGGCGCGGGAAGGCTGTTCCGGGCGCGCGGAATCGTTTCTGCACTCTTGACGCGACAGCCAGGGGTTCGGTGGCCCCGATGGCCGTTTCCGTATCCGTCGGAGTCGTGAAGAGACAGTGTCCGAACAGGATTCGAACGATCCGCCCGCCGAGTTCGCGGCCGTGCCGTAGCCTGACGCCGATCGCGGCGAAGCCGCGGTACGAACGGTCAAGGGGAATCCTGAACGGACTGGCACGGAAGGCGCGTTGGCTGGGTGCGCTGACCGCGACGGGGGCACTCCTGCTCGCCGGGACGGGGGTCGCGGCAGCCGCCCCAGCCGCCCCAGCCGCCCCGAACGCGACGGTACGGTAAAGCGCCGCCCAGGGTGCCGTCGCGCTCGGCGGCCACCGTCGAGTCGACGACGGTCACCCCGGACGGCGCCCGCGCTTCACGACCAGGTGGTCGGTCGGCACCGCGATGCCCCGGCCGCCCGCCGCGGTGACCAGCTCGGCGGTGTCCTCGATCGTCTCGGGCCGGTCGTACTCCGAGCGCTGCTCCCGGGTGGTGCGCCCGGTCACGTACACCATCGCGCCCGCCGCGCCGAGCTCGACCGCGATGCCCCGCCCGGCGCCCCGGGTCGCTCCCGCGACCAGGGCGATCCGACCGTCCAGTGCCCCTGCCATCCGCCTGCCCTCCCGTTTGAACGTACTCATGGCTGTGCCGACGCCCGTCCGTGGACGAACGTCGGCACCATCCAAACGCAGGGGTCCGACAGTCGGCGCCGGAGCGCACGAGTCGGCAGGTCAGCGGGCCTGGGACTCCTTGGCGGCCTTCGCAGCGGCCTCCTTCTCGTGCTTCGCCTTGATCCGGGCGGTCTCCTTGCGGACGTCCACCTGGTTGGCGCGCTCGTGCTGGAGCCAGAGCGGGTTCTCGGCCTTGACCGCCTCGATCTGCTCGGTGGTGAGCGCCTCGGTCACGCCGCCGCGGGCCAGGCCCGAGATGGAGATGCCGAGCTTGGCGGCGACCACCGGACGCGGGTGCGGACCGTTCTTGCGCAGTTCCTGGAGCCACTGCGGCGGCTCGGCCTGCAGCGCGTTGAGCTCCTCGCGGGAGACCACGCCCTCCTGGAAGTCGGTCGGCGCCGCGGCGAGGTAGATCCCCAGCTTCTTGGCCGCCGTGGCCGGCTTCATGGTCTGGCTGGTCTTCTGCTTGAGCGATGTCATGGAGACAAGGGTAAGGGAGTGCGCGGGCGCTTCCGGTCACGGTCGGTAGCCTTGCCCTGTGACAGACATGCAGGTGAACCCGTCCTTCCGGCTCGCGTACGTCCCTGGTGTGACCCCCGGCAAATGGGCCAGGGTCTGGGGCGAGCGGCTCCCGGACGTCCCGCTCGACCTCGTCGCGGTCCCCGTCGAGGACGGCGAGCGGACCGTGCGGGAGGGCGCGGTGGACGCCGGGCTGATCCGGCTGCCGGTCGACAAGGACGTGCTCAGCGCGATCCCGCTGTACACCGAGACCACCGTCGTCGTCTTCCCCAAGGACCACTGGCTCGCCGCCGCCGAGGAGGTCGCCCTCGGCGACCTCGCCGACGACGTGGTCTTCCACCCGCTCGACGACACCCTCGGCTGGGCCGCCGACGCCCTCCCCGGCCGCCCGGCCATCGAGCGCCCGGCGACCACGGCGGACGCCGTCGAGCTGGTCGCGGCCAACGTCGGCGTGCTGCTGGTCCCGCAGTCGCTGGCCCGGCTGCACCACCGCCGCGACCTCACCTACCGGCCGGTGGCGGAGGCGCCGCAGTCCCAGGTGGCGCTGTCCTGGCTGCAGGAGCGGACGACGGACCTGGTGGAGGAGTTCATCGGGATCGTCCGCGGCCGTACGGTGAACAGCTCGCGCGGCCGGGGGGCCGGGCAGGCCGCGGCCGCTCCGGCCGCGCAGCCGAAGAAGGCGGCGGCGCCGCGCAAGCCGCAGCAGCAGAGGGCGGGCGGCCAGCGGGCCGGCGGCCAGAAGAGCACGGGCCAGAAGGGCTCGGGCCGGGGCGGGGCCGCCGCCGCCCGGCACGGCAAGCCGAAGCGGCGCTCGTAGCGAGCGCGTGGCGTAGCGTCGGCCCCGTTCCGGACAGTCGCGGTGGGAGGAGCGGGGCCGTGTGGCATGACCTGGTGGTCGTCCAGATTCCGATCGTGGAGAAGATCCTCCGCACGATCGCCGTCTACGTACTGATCCTGATCCTGTTCCGGTTCGCCGGGAAGCGCGGACTGGCCGGACTGAACACCTTCGACATGGTGGTCGTCTTCCTGCTCTCCAACGTGGTGCAGAACGCGATCATCGGCAACGACAACAGCCTGCTCGGGGGCGCCATCGGCGCGGTCACCCTGATCGCCGTCAACTCCGCGATCACCCGCTGGCTCGCCCGCGACCAGCGTGCCGCCCGCCTCCTGGAGGGCACACCCACCACGGTCGTCCGCGACGGCAAGCTCGTCCCCGGCGCCCTGCACAGCCTGGCGCTGCGCCCGTCCGAGCTGGAACACGCCATCCGGGTCCAGAACGGCGACAACATCAGCGACGTGGCGCGCGCCCGCCTGGAGCCGGACGGGCAGCTGCTGGTCACCCTCCGGGCAGCCGAACAGAGCGCCACCAGGGGCGACGTCGAGGAGCTGCGCGAGCGGCTGGAGGCGATCGAGCGGCTGCTGACCAGCATGGCGGCCGGAGGCCGGCCGCCACGCTGACAGCGGGCGGGGTCGTCGCCTCGCGACCGCCCCGCTACTGCCCCGAGCTGCGCTCCTGGGTCTTGCGCTGCATCTCCATCAGCATGGCCAGGGTCTCGGGGTGAACCGTGGGCTCCGCCTCGTCCAGGTCGTCGTCGAAGTCGTCCAGCTCGTCGTCATCCGTTTCCTGCGGATTCAACCGGGCCTGCGGGAGCAGTTCCTCGTAGCGGGGGTCCCCCGGCTCGATCTTGTGCCAGCCGTCGTAGAAGTACCCCTCCACGGTCCTGCCGCCGTACCGCTGCCAGACGGTGACGCCGTCGGCGTCGAGCATCGGGTTTCCGGTGACTTCGTAGGGCTCAGAATGCTCGGTCAAAATACTCCTTCAGAATCCTCGCGGCCTCGCGGTCGCCGAACGTGAACTTCGTCAGCTTCTTGGCGGTCCAGTGATTGAACGCCTCGGCGAAGTACTCGTGCGGCTGGCGGATGTACGCGTCCAGTTTCGGATTGCTGCCGATCCGGTCCATGACCTGCTGCTGCACATGCAGCCAGTCCGGCTGGCGGCTCTTGAAACCGTAGGCCTCGTCGACCGCGTGCCCGAACTCGTGGACCGCGACACTGCTTTGCGTCTCGGCACTCGAATTGATGAGAAGCCTGCGCTCGTTCGGCAGGTACATGCCGGGCACGTGCTCCGCCGGCGCGCTGCCGCCCACCGGCCTGACACCACCGAGATGGAAGCCGCCCGGGAGCTCCGTGACGGGCCTCGGGCCGATGCTGATCCCGCCGCCGGGGACGGCCTTCAGGTACTCCCAGACCTTGTTGAAGACCTTGGGTGGCACCTGCGCCAGCTCCGTTGTCACCTTCGCGACGCTCGGGTGGTCCTCCACGTACTCGCGCGGGGGCAGCCTACCGGGCATCGGCAGCTCGACCGGCTTGGCGTGCTTCGGGACGTAGGGGGCGGGTTCGTCGGAACGCCCCCCTCGTGGTGCCGCCCCGGCGCCGACGGCGCCGACGATGAGGTCGAGGGGCATGACGGGGCCGGTCTTGAACGCGGTGTCGTAGCCGTAGGTGAGGCCGGCGCCGGTGACCATGCGGCCGGGGAGGGAGTCGGCGGCGCCCGCGACCTTGGCGAGGCCGGCGAGGGCGACGGAGGCGCCTTCGGCGCGTTCGGCGGCGTTGGCGACGACGCGGCCGCCGGCGCCGAGGCCGCCGCCGGCGCCGCCCATGATGCCGCCGGTCTCGGCGGAGTCGAGGGCTTCCTTGGCGCTGTAGCCGCCGTCGTCGAAGAGTTCGACACGGATGGGTTGGGCGACGGCGAGGTCGACGGTGATGGCCTCGACGGCGCCGAAGGCGGCGCCGACCAGGACGGTGGTGGCGATGGTGGCGATGGTCTCGGAGACGGCGATGCCGAGGCCGGAGGCGGTGGCGACGATGCCCGCGGCGGCGCCCGCGGCAACACCCTCGGAGATGCCGGCGGTGAAGAAGGCGAGGGCGGTGCCGGCCACCAGGGTGGCGCCGACGATCGCGGCTTCCTCTTCGAGTTTCTTGATCGCCTTGTCGACCTCATGGGCGAAGTCCCGCAGGGCCTTGGCGAGGGCGCGGCAGGCGTCGGCGGTCTCCGGGAGCCAGCCCTTGCCCTTGCCTGCGCTGTCCTTGCCGCCGTAGTACTGGCCCCAGAACTTGCCGAAGGCGTCGATGGCGGGGCCGTGGTTGTTGGCGACGATCGCCGCAGCGGCCTGGTTGGTGGGGACGGTGACGTTGTCGATGGCGGTGGCCATCGCGTCCCAGGCGTCGGCGACCTTGCGGAGCTTGTCCGGGTCGGCGTCGGGCCACCACATGCCGGTGAGCTTCTGGACGGCCTTCGCCGCCGTGGACTCACCCATGCGGGGCTCCCGTCCGGGAATGGGCGCGGTCGTTCAGGTTCCCGGGTTGGAAGCCGTGCCGCGTGCTGCTCGCTTCCGGTCCGTCATCTGCCATGCTGCTTTCCCCGTACGTGCTGGTTGCGCTGATTGCTCTGGTGATCAGATCGAGGAACGGAGTTCGAGGTTTCAGTGCGGCGCCGTGACGTCGGTCACGTCTGCGAGGACAGGCCCGCGCGGTGGCGAGCGGTGACGGCCGTGATGGCGGCGAGGGCGAAGCCGAGGGCGGCGGCGAGGAGGTGGCCGACGGTGGTGAACTCCGGGAGCGGGCCGGCCCACTCGGCGCCGCCGCCGAGGGGCCAGGCGAGGACGAAGGCGGCCCAGGGGAGCCGGGCCCAGCGGGGGAGGGCGAGGATGACGAAGGCGAGGGCGGCCTGGGCGCCGTAGCTGATGCCGTAGTCGGAGGCCTCCCGCACGCTCTCGGGGTACCAGCCCTGGTGCAGGGCGAGCAGGATGACCAGGGCGGTGATCAGGGTGGCGCCGATGTGCCCGGCGAGGAACACGGCGGCGGCGCGCAGTGTCCCGTAGCGGCGCTCGGCCCAGGCGAGGCTGACGACGATGCCGAGGCCGAGGGTGATCAGGGTGCCGCCGAAGCCGGTCGAGGCGATGTCGGTGAGCGTGCCGTCGTAGAGCAGGGCGCTGCCGAACAGTGCCCTGAGCGGATGGTCGTGCAGGTTGTCCAGGTTGGTACTGATGTAGTCCCGCAGGTCGTCGGCCCCCGCGTCGGAGAGCCCGTACTCGACCCAGGCGTGCCCGAGCAGGAGCAGGCCGACGTAGACGAACGTCAGCGGCGAGCGGCGCGGGTAGGTCCGGACGGCGCGCAGCAGCCCGGTCAGGAGCCCCAGCGGGGATCGAGCGTTCATGGCGTGATGGTGTCCCGGTCGAACGGCAGGTCCGGCCGACACACCTGTGGTCGGCCCCGCCGGGACAGTACCGAACCCCGATCACCCCTCGACCCGCGCGGGCCGACTCACCGTATCCGGCGGGTCAGCGTCGCCTGGAAGGACCGCGGCGACATCGAGGAGCTCCGCTGCGGCCGGACCGGCTGACGGGGCGTCGGGGTGACGGTCCAGCGGCCGGCGATGGTGGCCAGGGCGAGGGCGGCTTCGGTGGTGCCGAAGGTGTCGCCGATGCAGCGGCGGGCGCCGAGGCCGAAGGGGGTGTAGGTACCGGGGGCGGGGCGCGCGGTGGTGAGCCAGCGGTCGGGGTCGAAGCGGTCGGGGCAGGGGAAGAGGTCGGCGCGGCGGTGCAGCAGGTAGGGGCTGTAGAGGACGGTGGTGCCGGCCGGGAGGGGGTGGCCGCCGAGTTCGGTGTCGGCGGCGACGGTGCGGCTGAGGATCCAGGCTGGCGGGTAGAGGCGCAGGGTCTCGCTGATGATCCTGGAGGTGAGCGGCAAGGCGGGCAGGTCCTCGTGGCGGGCGGGGCGGCCGTCGAGGACGGTGTCGAGTTCGGCGTTCAGGCGGTCGCGGACGGCGGGGTTGGCGGCGAGCAGGCTCCAGGCCCAGGAGAGGGTGGCGGCGGTGGTCTCCATGCCAGCGAGCAGGAAGGTGACGACCTGGTCGTGGATCTCGCGGTCGGACAGGCCCCGCCCGTGCTCGTCGCGGGTGCTGAGCAGCGTGGAGAGCAGGTCCTGGTGGTCGGTGCCGGCGGCGCGGTAGTCGGCGATCAGGCGGCGGGTGATCTGCTTGAGGTCCCGCCGGGCGCGCTGGAAGCGGCGGTTGCCGGGGGTGGGGATCCGGTCGGCGCCGGGCAGCGGCATCATCATCCGCCGGGCGACGCCCCGGGTGACGACGTTCATGCACTCGTGTACGGGCAGGGAGCCGGCCCGTTCGTGGGCGGCGAAGAGGCAGCGGGCGGTGACGGCGGTGGTGAGGCGGTACATCGCGGCGGGCACGTCGACCACGTCGCCGTCGCGCCAGCGGGCGGTGGTGCCGGCGATCTCCTCGGCCATCATGGCGGCGTAGCCGGGGAGCCGGTCGCGGTGGAACGCGGGCTGCAGCATGCGGCGTTGGCGCCGGTGGTCGGCGGCGGGGCAGGTGGCGAGGCCGTTGCCGAAGGCCTCGCGGGCCTTGTCGATGATGATCCCGCCCTTGTCGTAGGTGCGGTCCTCGGTGAGCAGTCGGCGCACCAGGTCGGGGTGGCAGGCGACGTAGGCGTCGAGCGGGCCGAACCGGACCTTGATTAGGTCGCCGTGGGCGGCGAGGCCAGCCACGAAGTCGAAGGGGCGGCGGACGAATGCGGGGGCGTGGCCGAGCAGGGGGAGGGCACCGGGGGCGGTGGCCGAGGTGTACTGGGCGGTCGGATGGTAGTGGGTGGTCAAGGGCGTCACCTCGGGTGGGGGATGGCCGGATCGGTGGGTGTTCGGGATCTTTCCCGGGGACCGTCGGCCAAACGGTTCGTGACCGGCGGGTGGAGTGAACGCGGGGGCGCATGCCGAACGTCCATGCGCCGCCGAATGGTTGACGGCTCGCGCGCGGCCGCCCGGCGTGGGGGTACCCGGGGGTGGGGCGGCGCGCCTACACTGCGAAGCTCGGCGGGATTACCGGCCAGTACTACTAGTCGGTATTGCCAGTCAGTATTACCAGTCCGTATGAGCAGGGCAGCAGCCGGCCGCCAGAAGGCCCGGCGGGGAATGGGGAGTTGGGATGACCGACGAGCGGGCCCACGCGTTCACTGACGACGCCCTCGGCGCGCACGACGCGGTGGCGCTGGCCGCCCTGGTGCGGGCCGGTGAGGTCAACCCCCGGGAGCTGGTCGCGGCGGCCGTCGCCCGCGCCGGGCGGATCGACGGCGCGCTGCTGCCCGTCGCCCACGCCTCGTACGACCGGCCGCGGATCAGCCGGGAGGGCATCGGCGGCCCGCTCTGGGGCGTGCCGACCTACCTCAAGGACAACGTGGACCTGCGCGGACTGCCGACCGCCATGGGCAGCGAGGCCTTCCGCGCCCGCCCGGCCCGCCGCAACGCGCACTTCACCGACCAGTTCCTGGCCACCGGCCTGGCCGTGCTCGGCAAGACCCGGCTGCCCGAGTTCGGCCTGAACGCCTCCACTGAGTTCGCCACCGCCCAGCCGGTGCGCAACCCCTGGAAGCCCTCGCACTCGCCGGGCGCCTCCTCGGGCGGCTCGGCGGCCCTGGTGGCCTCCGGCGTGGTACCGATCGCGCACGCCAACGACGGTGGCGGGTCGATCCGGATCCCGGCGGCCTGCTGCGGCCTGGTCGGGCTCAAACCCACCCGGGGCCGGCTGGTGGTCAACGCGCAGGGCGGCAAGCTGCCGATCGACCTGGTCACCGACGGGGTGCTGACCCGCTCGGTGCGCGACACCGCCGCGTTCTTCGCCGCCGCCGAGCGCCACCACCACAACCCCAAGCTGCCCCCGCTCGGTCTGGTCGAGGGGCCGGGCGCGCGCCGGCTGCGGATCGGGCTGGTGGTGGACTCGCCGATCGCCAAGACCGACGAGCCGACCTGCCGCGCGGTCGAGGAGACCGCGGCCCGGCTGGAGGCGATGGGCCACCGGGTCGAGCCGGCCACCCTGCCGTTCGGCGAGGAGTTCTCCCGTGACTTCCTCTCGTACTGGGGCTACATCGCCTGGGTGATCGCGCTCACCGGCCGGGTGGTGTTCGACCCGAGCTTCCGCAGTGGCCGGCTGGACGGCCTGACCACCGGTCTGCGCCGCCGCTTCCAGGCCGAGTTCCCGCGCACCCCGGGCGTGCTGCGCCGGCTGCGCCGGGCCGAGGAGGTGTACGCGGGGATTTTCCGCGACCACGACGCGATCCTCTCCCCGGTGCTCGCCCACACCGCCCCGCCGATCGGCCACCTGAGCCCGAACGTGGCCTTCGACGAGTTGATCGAGCGGTTGCTGCGCTACGTCGCCTTCACCCCGGTCAACAACGTGACCGGCGGTCCGGGCATCGCACTGCCGACCGGGGAGGCCCCGGGCGGCCTGCCGATCGGGGTGCACCTGTCGGCCGCGCACGGGCAGGAGCGGCTGCTGCTGGAGCTGGCCTTCGCGCTGGAGGCGGACAGGCCCTGGCGGCGCATCCAGGACTGACCGCTACCGGGGGGCACGGCCACCGGGGGTTGCGGGGCTCGGGAGTCACGGAGCCCGGGTTTACCGAGCCCGGGAGTCACGGAGCCACGACCGACCAGGCCGCGTGCACCTCGTGGTGCAGCCGGGCCAGCGCGCAGTCCGGTGCCAGCGCGGCCAGGTCGCCCGCGGGTGGCGGCACGCCGGAGCGCAGCGCCTCGGCCAGGTCGGTCAGTTCCCTCGTGACGGCCCCGACCTCGGCCGGGGTGGGGACGGGCGCGCCGTGCTCGACCCGGACCCGGGTGGCGGTGGTGGTGTCCACGATCCGCTCCACCGCGATCACCAGCGGCCACCAGGCCTCCGCCCGGGCGCCGACCGGCGGCGGCTCGGTGAGCGCGCGCTGGAACTCGCTGCGCACGGCGGACAGGTCCCGGTAGAGCCGCCGCCGGTAGCGGGCCCGGACCGGCTCGTCGCGGCCGGGCGCGGTGGTGAAGGCCAGTGACACGTACGAGGCGGTGTCCTGGACGGCGTCGGCCAGCCGGTCGCCGATCCGGGTGTGCCAGGACTCCGGCCACAGCAGGTAGCCGGCCAGCAGCGAGATGCCGCAGCCGATCAGCGAGTCGTAGAGCCGGGGCAGCACCAGGTGGAAGCCCTGGTGGTTGAGCAGGTCGGAGAGCAACAGGATCACCGGGGTGATGGCAGCGGTCTGGAAGGCGTACCCCTTGGCCGACAGCGCCGGGATCAGCGCGGCCAGCGCCGCCATCACCGGGACGTCCCACCAGCCGTGCGGCACTTCGGCCAGCACCGGCATGGCGATCAGCAGCCCGGCGGCCGTGCCGAGCGCGCGCAGCACCGCGCGGGAGAACACCGAGCCGAAGTCGGGCTTCATCACGAAGGTCACGGTGAGCGTCACCCAGTACGAGCGGGGCACCGCGATCACCGACACCAGCACCTGTGCCAGGCCGATGCACAGTGCCAGCCGCAGGCCGTACCGCCAGGACGCGCCGGACAGCAGCAGCGTCCGGACCGCCCGGCGGGCCCGGACCTCCAGGCCGGCGGGGCGGCCGAGCCGGTCGTCGGCGGCGTACGGGTCCGGTTCGGCCTCGTGTACCACGGCGGCGGCGTACCGGATCGCCTCGGCCAGCGCGCGGGTGGAGGGGCCGCGCGGTTCGGGCAGGTCGGGCGGGGGAGCGGGGCCGGTGCGGCCCAGTTCGACGGCCTCGGCCAGCGTGCGGACGGCAGCTGGGTAGCCGGGCGGCAGCGGGCCGAACTCGGGCGGGCGCAGCCGCACCGCGGAGGCGCCCTCGACGACCGGGATCACCGCGTTGAGCTGGGCGAGCAGGCGGACCAGGGTCGGGGAGCGGCCATGCCGACGGGCGCGGCGGGCCAGCAGCAGGTCGTAGGAGTGGTTGAGCGACTGGGTGAGTTCGTGCCGCTTGGCGTCGTACGTGGGTGAACCGGTGGCCTCCAGCAGTTCGGCGACCGCCCGGTAGGTGTCCGCGACGACCGCGCGCTCGGGCGTGCCGCGGCGCAGCGGCCAGGCGAGCAGGGTGAGGGCGAGCACCACCAGGCCGCCGAGCAGCAGCAGGGCGGGCGGCAGCCACCAGGGGGAGGGCATCGGCAGGCCGGCCCCGACCACGGTGTTGAGCAGCAGGAGCAGTCCGGAGACGGAGGCGACCGCGCCGATCGAGGAGATCATGCCGGAGGCCAGCGCGACGACGGTCAGCACCACGACGGCCGTCCAGCCGGAGCCGTAAACCTGGGTGCCGAGCAGCACCCCGAGGGCGCCGACCAGCTGCGGCACGGCGATGTTGAACACCCGCATCCGGTACGCGTCGGCGGTGTCCCCGATGACGCCGGACAGCGCGCCCATCGACACCAGCGCGCCGTAGCCGGGCTGACCGGCGGCGGTGCCCACGGCGAGCGGAGCGGCGAGCGCCACCGAGGCGCGGGCCACCGCGGCCCAGGGGATCGGCGCGTGCCGGGGCCGCAGGCCCTCGGTCAGCCAGCCGGGCGGGGCGAGCCGGGTGCGTGCCACAGTCCCAAGCTACGGCGGGCGGGCGAACGATGCGGACCCGACGGAACGGTTCGGCGGGCCCGGCACAACGGTTCGCGTGGCGCCGTGGTTCACCGCTCCCGGGTATGTCAATTCACCAAACATGCCCGCTCTTATGTCAGTCTCCGAAACATAAAGCGAACCCCGAGAAGCGCCGTGAGCTGCGCTGATTTCCCGACCGGTAACCCGCGGGAAAGGGTTGACACCATTAGTTGGTCTAGTCCAACGTATGGGGAGCGCGGTTCGGCAGGGCTGATGCGGGGTGAGCTGCCTTGCCGAGCGGGCGAGTTGGCCTCTGACCTGGCGCCGTTCCGCGCTCGCGGGCCGAGGCGAGAAGGGGCGCATGCGGACGGACGTCCGGTCCGCGCGCCGAATTCCCAAGCCGGTCGACCGTCGGCCGGCGGCTCGCCGTGCCCGCACCGAGCGCCCGAGGAAGCGCCGCATCGACTACGAACCATGGAGTGAGCGCCCATGCCGAGCCCTGACGAACACCCCGAGGGATATCTGTACCGGGCCGCCTCCCGGCGCCCCTACTTCAGCGCCGACACCGAGAGCTACCTCGCCCGCACCTCGTTGCGCGAACTGCGCAAGGAGCACCCGCTGCGGGTGCTCTCCGAGGAGGACTTCGCGCACTGGCAGACCTACGGCTACGTCGTGGTGAAGGAGGCGATCCCGGCCGAGGCCGCCAGGCGCCTGCTCGACTTCACCTGGGAGTTCCAGGGTCTGTCGCCCGACCGCCCCGAGGAGTGGTACCGCGAGCGCGACTACCGCGACGAACTCGACCAGCACCTGCACATCTACGGCTTCGTCGAGGCCTACCACCACCAACTCCTCTGGGACAGCCGCCAGTCGCAGCGCGTCTACGACGCCTTCGTGGACGTGTGGGACTGCGAGGAGCTCTGGGTCACCCTCGACCGGCTCAACCTCAACCCGCCGAACATCCGCAACCGCGACCGCGCGCTCATCGAACCCACCGACAAGGGCTTCGACATCGAACTGCACTGGGACGTCGACACCACCCGGGGCATGCTGCCGCAGCGCGTCCAGGGCATCATCGCGCTCAACGACACCGCGCCCGACCGCGGCGGCTTCCAGTGCAACCCGGAGCTGTTCCGCCGCTTCAACGAGTGGCAGGCCGCCCAGCCCGCCGACCGCGACCCGATCCGCCCGGCCGTCGACCGCGACGAGTTCCCGGTGATCCGGCCCGAGCTGGAGGCCGGCGACCTGCTGATCTGGAACGGTCTGCTGGCCCACGGTGTCGCCCGCAACACCTCCGCCGAGGGCGTGCGCGCGGTGCAGTACCTGTCGATGATGCCCGCGCTGGAGGAGGCCGAGCCGCTGCGCCGCTCCCGGGTCCAGTCCTGGCGCACTCTCAGCACCCCGGACTGGAACCGCACCCTGGTCGGGGACGCCGACCGGCACGAGGCGCTGCGCTACGGGACCGCCGAACTGACCGAACTGGGGGAGAAGTTGCTAGGCCTGCGGTCCTGGACCCGCGGTGCCTGCGGAGAGTTCGCGGGGGAGTGGGAATGCGCGCCGTCTGCCTGACCCTGCCCACCAACCGCGAGTGCGCGGGCACCATCACCGCGATCGGCGCCGAAGCCGCCCACGCCGCGCGGCGGTTCGGCGTGCCGGTGCACCTGCTGGTACTGGACTCCGCCGATCCGCAGGCCTACCGGCTGCACGCCGAGGCCGTCGCCGCGCTGCCGCCCGCCGAGGGCGTGGTCGTCCACCACCTCGACGAGCGGGCCCAACGCGCCTTCCTGCGCGGGGTGATCGAGCGTGCGGGCCTCGCCGGGCCGGACAAGCTGCTCGACCTGATGCTGCCCGACGCCGTCTCCTACGGCGCCTGCACCAACCGGGCCTTCCTGCTGGCCGCCGCGCTCGGCTGCACCTCGGTGCACCGCCGCGACTCCGACAGCCGCTACCAACTGCTCGACGGAGAGCCGGTGTTCCCGATCGAGCACGAGATCGCGACGATCGGCCTCAAGGCCGCCGACGCGGCCGCCGCCGTCACCGAGTACACCCTCGACCCGGCGCACGCCGACAAGCCGGTCGCCCTGGTCGGCGCCTCCTTCATCGGCGAACTCTCCGTCGACCTCGGGGAGATCCGCGAGCTCGACGCCGAGGTCTACCACGACGTGGTCGCGCTCTGGGCGCCCTCCGGAGCCACCGAGGAACAGCAGCGCGAACTCGTCGCCGAGTCCTTCATCGGGGCCGGCACCGCGCCCTTCACCGCCGACCGCGCCGTGCTGGACCGGCCCGACATCTGGCGCATCGACATGTGCAACATCGCCCTCGACCACGAGGTGTACGAGCGCGTCCCGCTGCCGCCCGCCACCGACACCATCGGCAGCGACTACTTCCTGCACCACCTGGTGCACGACGCCACCCTGCCCGGCGTCACCCACAACCGGCACATCGTCAACTACCACACCCCCGAGCGGCGCACCGGCTCCGGCTTCACCGCCTACCAGGAGCGCTACGTCAAGTTCCTGCTCTCCATGCTCTACCTCTACCCGGTCTACTCCGAGATGGAATCGGCCGGTGACGCCCTGCTCGACCGGCAGCACCACGTCCGCCCCGAGGTGATCGCCGACTCCGCCCGCCGCAGCGCCGCGACGGACCGCACCGAGAACCACCGCCGACTCGCCGAACTCGACCGCTGCTACCGGCGACTGGGCGGCAGGTACGCCGAGTTCGCCGACCACCTGGCGCCCCGCCGGGCGCGTCTGCTCGACGAGGCGCAGGCGGACATCGAGGACTTCGCGCTGCTGATCGACGCGTGGGGCCCGCTGGTGCGGGCGAGCAAGGCCACGTCCGCCGAACGGCTACCGCGCTAGCCGGACCGGGAGTTCATCCGTGATACGTCAGACCACCGACCCGTGCCGTACGACCGACGGGTGCAGAGCCGGTACCCAGGTCAACCACCGCGCCCCGACCGCCCAGGCCGCGGTGCACGCCGACACCGTGCCCCGCCGGGACCAGCACGACCACACCGCCCTGCGCGCCGCGCTCGCCGCCGCCGTCGAGGACACCATCGTCTACGACCTGGACGGCATCGGCCGCCAGTACGCCGCCCTGTGTGCCGAACTGCCAGGCGTCGCCGTCCGGTTCGCGATGAAAGCCTGTCCGGTGGACGAGGTGCTCGGCCACCTCGCCCTGCTCGGCTCCGGCTTCGACGCGGCCGGCCCGCAGGAGATCGCCCGGGCGCTGCGCACCGGGGTCGCCCCCGAACTGGTCCACTACGGCAACACCGTCAAGTCCGACCGCAACATCGCCGAGGCCTACCGGCTGGGCGTGCGCGACTTCGCCACCGACAGCCTGGAGGACGTCGCCGCGATCGCCGAACACGCTCCCCGCTCACGGGTGTTCTGCCGCCTCGCGACGAGCGGCGAAGGAGCACTGTGGGGCCTGAGCCACAAGTTCGGCTGCTCGCCCGAGGACGCCCTGCGGGTGCTCGGCGCCGCCCGCACCTCCGGACTGGTGCCCTCCGGCCTGTCGGTGCACGTCGGCTCGCAGCAGATGACGGCCGAGGCCTGGGGTGCGGCCATCGAGTCGCTGGCCGCCGTGCTGGAGGAGCTCAACTGGCGTGGCATTGTGCCGAATCGGATCAACCTGGGCGGCGGACTGCCCGCCCTCGGCGTGCTGGACCGGCGCGGCCGACCGCTCGAACCGCCGCTGGACAAGATGTTCGCGGTGATCCGCGAAGGCATGGAACGGCTGCGCGCCGCCAGCGCCGCTCCGCTGGAGTTCCTGCTGGAACCCGGCCGCCACCTGGTCGCCGACCACGGCGCGATCCGCGCCCATGTCGCCCGGCTCTCCTCCCGTCACCGGCTCGACGGCACCCGGGAGGACTGGCTCTACCTGAGCTGCGGCAAGTTCAACGGCCTGTACGAGATGGACCAGTTGCAGTACCGGCTGGAGTTCCCGACCCACCCCGGCGGGCAGTTCGTCAACGCCGTGGTGGCCGGCCCGACCTGCGACAGCGACGACGCCTACGCCCAGGAGGACGGCCTGGTCCGGGTCCCGCGCGCGGTCACCTCCGGCGACCCGGTGTGGATCCACTCCTGCGGCGCCTACGCCACCGCCTACGCCACCCGGGGGTTCAACGGCTTCGCGCCGCTGCCGTACACCTGCGTCGGCGGAGCCCCCGACGGAACCGGCAATTCGGAGAGAGGCAGGGCATGACCGACACCCGGATCCGACTGCTCCGGGAGGAGGACTGGGCCGCCGTGGTCGCGCTGGAGGAGCGCGCCTACGCCGCGAGCGGGCTCTCCGAGGGCGGCGAGGCACTGCGCTCCCGGCACCGGGCCTCGCCCTCCACCTGCTTCGTCCTGGAGCACGCCGGCGACTTCGGCGGCTACCTGATCGCGCTGCCGTACCCGCCGTTCCGCTGCCCGGACCTCGGCCTGACGGAGTCCGCAGGCGTCTCCAGGTCCAGGAACCTGCACGCCCACGACCTGGTGATCGCCGAACGGGCCCGCGGCCGGGGCCTGGCCCACCGGATGCTGCGGCACCTGGAGGAGACCGGGCGGGCGGTCGGCCACCGGACCATCTCGCTGGTCGCCGTCCGCGGGTCGCAGGTGCTGTGGACCCCGCTCGGCTACCGAGCCCGGCCCGAGGTCGGGCTGCCCGCGAGCTACGGCGCCGAGGCGGTCTACATGGCGAAGCCCCTGGAAGCCGCCGTCCTCGGTCCGTCACCGTACTCCGTCGGCCCGACCCCCGGGTCCCCACCCAGAGCCGAAGTGGACTGATGCACATGTCCTCCGTACGCGACGAGTTCCGCCGGTCCCAACTGGCCATCGGCGCAGTGTTCTTCACCCTCGGATTCCAGTACGCGACCTGGGTCTCCCGGGTGCCCGCGCTCAAGGCCCGGCTCGACTTGGGCGAGGCCCAGATCGGCCTGCTGCTGATGACCTGCGGGATCGGCGCGGCGGTGTCCTTCCCGCTGGTCGCGGTGCTGATGCGGCGGCTCGGCTCCCGCCTGCTCTCGATGCTGTCCGCGCTCGCCCTCGGCGTCATCCTGCTCGCGCTGTCGATGGTGCCCGACTACCCGGTCACCCTGCTGGTGCTGTTCTGCGACGGCGTCGCGGTCGGCTGCCTCAACGTCGCGATGAACGCCCAGGGCGCCGCGCTGGAGGCCCGCTTCGAGCGGACCACGATGTCCAGGCTGCACGCCACCTTCAGCGCCGGTTCGCTGCTGGCCGCCCTGCTGGCCTCCGGCGTCAACGCCTTCACCGGTACCCTCGCGGTGCACCTCGGCCTGGCCGCGCTGCTGCTCGCTGTGCTCGTCGCGGCCGCCCGGCCGGGGCTGCTGGCCGACGGCCCGCAGGAGGCTCCGGCGGAGGCCGAGGACGGAGCCGGGAAGGTGCGCCGCGGCTTCGCCCTGCCCACCGTGGCGACGCTCTGGATGGGCCTCGCGATGGTTTTCGGCACCGTCACCGAGGGCGCCATGAACGACTGGTCCGCGCTCTACCTCAAGGACGTGGTGCAGGCCGGCGCCGGCCTCGCTCCGATGGGCATCGCCGTGGTCTCGGTGATGATGGTCTGCGCCCGGATCTTCGCCGACGGCTGGCGCACCCGCTTCGGCGACGGCCTGATCGTCCGCACCGGCAGCCTGCTGGCCGGCGCCGGCCTCGCCCTCGCCCTGCTGGTCGGCGGCGTGGTCCCGACCCTGCTCGGCTTCGCCTGCGTCGGCCTCGGCGTCGCCGCGGTCACTCCGTGCGTCTACGTCGCCGCCGCCCGCCAGGGCTCCGACGCCCTCTCCCTGGTCGCCGCCATGGGCACCACCGGGCTGCTCGCCGGCCCCGCCGCCATCGGCTTCATCGCGGGCGCCACCAGCCTGGTCTGGGGCATGGCCGCGGTCGCCGCCTCCGCCGCCGTCGTCTCCCTCTGCGTCACCCGCATCCGCTGGCCGCAGCCCGCCACTGCCGTGGTGGACCCCCAGCTCGCCCCCGAGGCCAGCTGACACCCCAGCAGCCCTCGCCCGGCGCGTCCGCGGCCCCCGTCGCGGCGTGCCGGGCGAGCCGGTCCCTCCGCGCGGTGAGGCGGGCGTGGACCACGGAGGCAAAGGTGCCGGGGCCGGTCACACGACCGTGGCAGGAATCCCGCTTCCGCAGGGGGGCAGGAGGACGTAGTCAGGGGCAAGCTCGGCCGTCGAGCACGTGTCTGACGGTGTGTGGGGGAGATGGGTCTTCTAGAGTCGCCTGCGGTACGACCGTATGACCATGAGCAGTACGAGCCGCACGAGCCGCGTGAGAGGGAAGAGCAGCATGACCGAGCAGGCCCCCGAGCCCTTCGAGCACGTCGACGAGGACTGGCAGATCGCGGTGGCGATCATCGCGCACCCCGACGACATGGAGTACGGCGGCGCCTCGGCCGTCGCCCGCTGGACCTCGCAGGGCAAGAAGGTGATCTATGTGATGGTCACCAGCGGCGAGGCCGGGATCGACTCGATGAGCCCCGAGGAGTGCGGGCCGCTGCGGGAGGCCGAGCAGATAGCCTCGGCGCGGGTGGTCGGGGTGGAGACCGTCGAGTTCCTCGGATACCCGGACGGGGTGGTGGAGTACGGGCTGCCGCTGCGCCGGGACATCGCCCGGGTGGTGCGCCGGCACCGGCCGGACATCGTGATCACCAGCAACTTCCGGGAGACCTACGGCGGGGTGTTCCTCAACCAGGCCGACCATATCGCGGTCGGCCGGGCCGCCCTGGACGGGGTCCGGGACGCCGGGAACCGCTGGGTGTTCCGCGAGCTGCTGGACGAGGGGCACGAGCCGTGGGACGGGGTGCGGCAGATCTGGGCTGCGGCCTCGCCGGAGTCCAGGCACGCGGTGGACACCAGCGAGCACTTCGACGTCGGCGTCGCCTCGCTAGAGGAGCACAAGGCGTACCTGGCCGGGCTGGGCGGGGCGATGGCGGACGCCCGGGAGTTCCTGGAGGGCCTCGGCCGGGGCGCGGGCACCCGGCTGGGGACGCGCTTCGCGGTGCCGTTCGAGGTGTTCCCGCTGCGCTAGTCGGGAGGCTGGTCGGAGTCGGAGCCGGGGGGGGGGGGGGGGTGGGGGCCGCCGCCGCGGTGGCG